>JBMFPI010000059.1:0-13046 GCA_049969195.1 Armatimonadota bacterium | reverse complement strand
GCTCGATTTCGCTCATTTTCTCGACCCGGATACCTGCCGCCCCGTATGCCTCGGCCAGTTTCACAAAGTCAGGCTGAACGGATATGTCAACGCCGGAGTAGCGATTGTTCCAGAAGAGCTCCTGCCACTGGCGGACCATACCGAGATATTTGTTGTTCATCAGACAGATTTTGATCGGCAGCTTGTGTTCTACGGCGGGGGCTAGCTCCTGGACGGTCATCTGGAACCCACCGTCGCCGCATATCGCAACGACGGTTTCATCCGGGCAGCCAACCTGCGCACCGATTGCCGCGGGCAGACCGTAGCCCATCGTGCCGAGCCCCCCGCTCGACAGAAATCGCCTCGGCCTCGTCACTTTGTAATGGAGCGCGGCGAACATCTGGTGCTGGCCCACATCGGTCACCACGAGAACGTCTCCCTTCGTCATCTCCCATATCTTGGAGATCACGCATTGCGGAAGCAGCCGTTCCTCGTCCATAGGGCAAACGAGCGGGAACTCGTTACGCCACTTCATAATTTGCTTGTTCCAATCGGTCTCGGTCCTCGGTTCGACTTTCGCCACCAGTCGCCGGAGTACTTCTTTGCAATCGCCGACAATCGCAACATCGGCCGGAACAGTCTTGCCGATTTCCGCTGGGTCGATATCGATGTGTATGACCTTAGCCTTTCTGGCAAATGCCGCGAGCTTACCTGTAACCCGGTCATCGAACCGGGCCCCAACGGCAATCAGCAAGTCGCAGTTGTGAACGGCATGGTTTGCATAGGCCGTGCCGTGCATGCCTAGCATACCGAGCGAGTGCGGGTGTGTTTCCGGTATAGCGCCCTTGCCGAGCAAGGTCGTTGTGACGAGAATATGCGTCTTCTCCGAGAGCGCCACAAGCTCAGCCGACGCCCCCGAGCTGATAACCCCACCACCCGCATAAAGCACCGGCCGCTCCGCCTTGGCAATCAACTCGGCCGCGGCGTCGATAGCGGATTCATCGATCTCGACCTCCGGCGAATAGCTGCGTATCTTGACCTCCCTCACAGACTGGTAATCGATCTCCGCCAAGGACATGTCCATGGGCACGTCGATTAATACCGGACCCGGACGCCCAGTGCGAGCAATGTACAGGGCCTCAGCGACGATGCGTGGAATCTGGGATGCATCTTTCACCAGATAGTTGTGCTTGGTGATCGGCATAGTGATCCCGGTGATGTCGGCCTCCTGGAACGAATCCTTGCCGATGGAAGTCGTTCGGCACTGACCGGTAACCGCAAGCACAGGAATCGAGTCCATTTGGGCTGTGGCCAGGCCGGTCACCAGGTTCGTCGCCCCCGGACCGGAGGTAGCGAAACAGACTCCCACCTTACCGGTCGCACGAGCGTAGCCGTCAGCGGCATGCGCAGCACCCTGCTCGTGGCGCATGAGCATGTTGCGGATGTCTTTCCGATCATAGAGCGCATCGTAGATCGGGATCATCACCCCGCCCGGTATGCCGAATACTATCTCAACGCCCTGATCCACAAGCGACTGGACAAGAGCGTTAGCGCCGTTCATTTTCAATTTCGAGTCCCTCCGAAGTGCGTTTCGCTACTCCACAATCGCTCCCTTCGCGGCGGAGGCAACGGACCGCGCATAGCGCGCGAGATACCCCTCCTTTACCCGCGGCTCTGGAGCTTTCCACTCCCGCCGGCGCGCATCCAGCTCCGCATCGGAGATCAAGACGTCCATTCGTTTCGCGGGAAGGTCTATCTTGATGGGGTCGCCTGTCTTGAGCAGGGCAATAGGCCCACCCGCTGCGCTCTCCGGCGAGACGTGACCGACGCACAAACCCCTCGACGCACCTGAGAACCGCCCGTCCGTGATGAGCGCTACGTCCTTCTCCGCGCCCATTCCGCTGACGGCGGCGGTTGCCGTAAGCATCTCACGCATACCCGGGCCGCCTCTCGGCCCCTCGTTTCGGACTACGATCACGTCGCCTTTCTCGAACCTGCGCTCGAATATGGCAGCTACCGCGTCGTCCTCACATTCGAACACGCGGGCTTTTCCCTGGAATACGTGAACGTCGGGATCGACAGCCGATTCCTTGACCACGGCCCCATCCGGACATAGGTTGCCTCGAAGAATGACCAACCCGCCAGTCGCGTGATATGGATTGTCGATCCTGTGGATCACGTCCTCGTTCCTGATCTCGGCACTTGCCAAATTCTCGCCGACCGTCGCCCCAGTCACCGTCAAGGCGGTCAGATCAATCAATTGCTTTCTTGAGAGCTCCTTCATCACCGCCGGGATCCCGCCGGCCTCGTCCAGGTCCTGAATGTGGTGATAAGTTCCGTCCTCGGGATGAGCCACGCCGGGGCTGATCGTAACCAGATGAGGCGTTCTTTCGCTGGCCTGGTTGAACATCTCGAGATCGAAATCCACCCCGGCCTCGTGTGCGATCGCGGGCACGTGAAGGGCTGTATTCGTCGAGCACCCCAGGGCCATATCTACCGCCAGCGCGTTGGCGAACGCCGAAGCCGTCATAATGTCCCTCGGCCGGATGTTTTTCTCCAGGAGTTCCATCACCTTCATTCCGGCGCGTTTGGCGAGCCTGATCCGTGCGGCGTAAGGAGCAGGGATCGTGCCGTTGCCAGGCAGGCCCATACCGATTGCTTCCGTCAGGCAGTTCATCGAGTTTGCAGTGAACATCCCGGCGCAGCTTCCGCACGTCGGGCAGCAGTTTTCTTCAATCTCCGCCAGCTCATCCTCCGTGATGGCACCCGCCATAACCGCGCCCTTGCCCTGGAACGCCTGCTGAACGGAGATATCCTTACCCTTGTGACGGCCGGCAAGCATCGGTCCGCCGCTTATCACGATCGTAGGGATATTGATACGCGCTGCCGCCATAAGCATGCCCGGAACGATCTTGTCACAGTTGGGTATCAGAACCAGCGCGTCGAACGCGTGCGCTTTGGCCATGCACTCGATGGAATCCGCTATAAGCTCCCGTGTGACTAGCGAATAGCGCATCCCTTCGTGCCCCATCGCCAGGCCGTCGCAGACGCCGATGACGCCGAACTCCATTGGCGTGCCGCCCGCAATCCGCACACCGGCCTTCACCGCCTCGGCAATCCGGTCGAGGTGGATGTGACCAGGCACGACTTCGTTCCACGAGTTTGCGACTCCCACCAGCGGGCGGAACATCTCCTCTTCGGTGTACCCCATCGCCTTCAACAGCGCTCGAGGCGCCGCCCGCTCCAGTCCGGTTCTCAACACATCACTTCTCACTATGTGCTCCTTGCAGCAACGTTGCCTTCTTAACAAAAACGCCCCTCACCCATAGGGACGAGAGGTCGCGTGCTCGTGGTACCACCCCGGTTCGGCCTGCCCGACTCTCGCTCTTCTTGTCGCGAACTTCTGCGCTGACTCGCGTGTCGGTTACTGCTCCGGATGGCCTCACGCAAACAGCGGATGATCAGCACCGCCAGACTTGCGCAATCTCCCGGCCTCCCAGAGAGGAACGCGAGCGAGGGCAGACCCTCTGATGCGCTGTAACGGGCGCCTCCCGGACGGATCTACTGGGGAGCTGCAAGCGTTAACTCCCACCGCTGCGACGCGTTTGGTCTGCCAGCGACAAATCGCTCACAAGTCCTGTTCTCCCGTCGGCTCCAAGGTGAGCTTCGGCGCTGGTGGTCCCCCCGCCTCTCAGCGTCCGGCAGGGTCTCTGTGGTCAACCGTTCCGACGCCTACTTGTCCTCTTCACAGCCTGTGCACTATTACTTGTGCACATATATGCTAACACATCGCAAGCTGCACGGTCAAGTTTTCGGCGGTTTCCCAGCCTACTTGAGGAGCGTCGAATCGCCGAAAAAATGCTTGGTTTGTATTCTGATCGTCTGGGGCATGCTGCCCCAGACGCAGGTCTTCCGCATATATTACCCGCAGCTTGCCGGGCAACCGGGTCGCCCCATGCCCTGCGGCGGCGAAGGTCGCCCAAATCCTAGACCTGGGTGACGTACCCCCGCCCGTCCGGAAATCCGAAAGTAGAACTCCGTCTCCCTTTACGAGAGAGAAAGGGTGAAGATCAAATGCGCGCGGGATCGTCTTTGCACCCTGCGAGAACGGCCGGATCTCACCAGCCCGAAAAAGCGATCTGGGTTAAATTGCCTCAAGGGGGCACGGCCATAATCAGCAGAAACCCACGACAGACAGGCAGGCCTCTTAGAAGGTTAGTGTCGAAGCCGCCCCATCAGTAGCACGATTATTGCCTATCTTTCGCCGCGTTCGGCACGTGCGGCCGCAGGCTCCTCTTTCTCGGCCCGGTTGGGCTGGTAGTGGGCCATAACGCTGTGGTGGCGCCCGTATGTCCAGTAGATTACCAGTCCGATAGCCAGCCAGATGAAAAGCCGGAGCCAGTTCTCCGAAGGCAGCGAGAACATAAGGAGCAGACAGAACAGTACACCCAGGCCCGGGACCAACGGAACTGCGGGGCAACGGAAAGGACGTTTCGCGTCAGGGTGAGTGCGTCTCATCACTAGAACTGCCAGGCACACTATCACGAAAGCTAGCAGTGTGCCGATGTTTACGAGCTCGGCAAGTATGTCCAGCGGCAGGAGCGCTGCCAGCATAGTTACGACCGTGCCTGTCAAGATCGTCGCCTTCCAGGGCGTGCGAAATCGAGGGTGCACGGCACCGAAGAAGCTCTTTGGCAACAGACCGTCGCGGGCCATTGCCAGCAGCACGCGCGGCTGGCTGAGCATCAGCACAAGCAAAACGGACGTTATCCCGACGACCGCCCCGAACGCTATGAGGTACTCAGCCCACGGTAGCCCAACCTGGCTGAACGCAACCGCCACCGCCGCGTGCGGGTCGAGCTGTGTGTAGGGCACCATCCCGGTAAGCACAGCCGCGACCGATATATAAAGCACCGTGCAAATCGCCAGAGAAGCCACGATACCTATCGGTACGTCTCTCTGCGGGTTGCGAGCTTCCTCGGCGTGAGTGGACACCGAGTCAAAGCCGATATATGCAAAGAATACCATCGCCGCGCCCGCGAGCATTCCTGCCGGAAGGCCGTTCGGCCCGATCTTTCCCAGGATCGGCTTGCCGAAAAGCGAAAGCCCGGACCAGCCGTACGGGGCGAACCCGCCATAGCGCGTCCAGTTGGCCGGGTCCACGTGCAGCGCTCCGACCACCACCACAAACACCACAATCGCCACTTTCAAGATCACCATCGCTGCATTAGAGGCCGCGCTTTCCCGGATTCCCTTCACCAGAACGGCAGTCAGTATGACGCCGATAACCACTGCCGGCAGGTTGAAATATGAGCCGCTCGCGACTACGTGGCCGTGGTGAACCTGCACGGGCGCGACAGCAAAGTGCGCGGGCACTTTCAGGTTGAAAAGCCCAATGAACGATTGGAAATAGCTGGACCATCCCTGTGCTACCGCTGCGGAAGCTACGGTATACTCCAACACAAGGTCCCAACCTATGATCCAGGCAAAGAGTTCGCCCAGCGTGGCGTATGCGTAAGTGTAGGCCGAACCCGCTACGGGCGCCATCGATGCAAACTCCGCATAACACAGGGCCGCAAACACGCACGCTATTCCCGCCACGACGAACGAAAGAATCAGCGCCGGCCCTGTCGTCTGCGAGGCGACCTTGCCAGTGATGACGAATATCCCCGCGCCGATGATGCACCCGATGCCCAGGCTCGTCAACTGAACCGGCCCAAGGACGCGTCTGAGGCGATTTTCGCCTTCCATTTCCTCCAACAGAAGGCTCAACGGCTTGCAAGCAAAGAGTCTGCTACGCATTACCCTGCTCCGCTAGCTTTTCGATGTAGGGCTGCATGAAAAGCTGTGCCAGCAGACAGCATACGGTTGACTCGGCGCCTTCGTTCATGTTACGGCCCTCCGGGCTGAGCGCGTCGGAGCAGCCGCCGGTCACCGGATCATAGAGCGCCTCGCCAACCGAGTTGTGGCCGAAGAACCAGTCGAAGCTGATTTTAGCCAACCGAAGATAACTCTCGTCGCCTGTGGTGTCATAGGCAGCGAGGTAGGAAAGCATGTGGCACATCGGGTCCACCGGCTGCTGATCATACCAGGCCCGCTCACGGCCTCTTACATACCACCCGTTACACCCTATCGGATGCAGCATACCGTCGACTATACACACGGACGTCAGGAAGTCCAGGCTTTCCCTCGCCACGCGCAGGTATTTCTCGTTCTGAAGCTCCTGGTAAGCCAGAAAGAGCGCGCGGGGCATCATGCCGTTTGAATAGGTCAGAACATCCTCAAACCACGCCCAATCCGGCCCTGCGACCTGGTGGAACTCCTCGCACATAGAATCGGCGATGTCTGCGAGAGCGCGCCGCACGTCGTCGCTTTCCGGAACGTGCTGAAGGTAGTGATAACATCCCGCCGCCATATACGCCCGGGCGCGCAGACTACGCGTAACGGGAATCCATCGAAAGGCGCGGTCAAAAAGCTCCTTGGCCACCTTCTTTATGTTTATGTGCAGGTCGGCCGACAGGGCATATCCGCAGGCCCACAGCACGCGCCCAAAACAATCCTCACTTCCCTGGTTGTCGAGCCAGACCTGATCGAACGCCATAAAGTTGTGGAACCGGCCCGCAGGCGTCTGCGCGTAGTGCAGGAAGCTGAGATATGTGCTGACGAGCCGCAGTATCCGGCGTGACTGAGTCCGCTCAAACTCCATTATGGCTGCAATCAAAGCGCGGGCGTTGTCGTCGGTGGTATATCCGGTTCTGCGGTTCGGTATGGAAAATATCGCGTGCTGGATCACGCCCGTCGAATCAGTAAGCGTTTCCAGGTGTTCGAATACAATCGGCGGGTAAATGTCACAGTTCTCCTTCTCTCAAGTCTTAACAGCGGCCAACTGTTCGGCCAGTCGGCGCCGATTCAGCACTTTGTGGAAGAGGCCCAGGTAGTCTACGGCCACGTTGAACCAGGCGGCGCGCCGGCCGTACCGATACGCAGCGTCTTCCAGACTCTCTTTGAGCTTCGGGTCGTCGAGAATGCGTATGATACTCTCCGCAATCGAATCAGGCGACTCGAAATCAACCAGAATCCCGCGGCCGTCAGCCAGTACCTCTTCGGCATACAGATAAGGGGTGCTGACGATGGCTTTTCCGCACCCCAACGCATAAGCAAGCGTGCCGCTCACGATCTGGTCCTTGTTCACGTATGGGGTTACATACACGTCCGTCGCGCACAAGTAGCGAACCAGCTCGTTGAGCGAAAGGAACCTGTTGTTGAACCTGACGCTCTGCCCTATTCCGAGGCGACTTATCGTCTCGGTAAGCATATTCCTGTAAGATTCCCCTTCGTAGCTCCGCACTCCCGGATGCGTCGCGCCCAACACAAGATACACGGCGTTCGGGTGCTTTTCCAGTATTTTGGGCATAGCCTGGATCACGTACTCGATGCCCTTTCCTCGGTTGATCAGGCCGAACGTCGATATGATGGACCGATCAGCCAATCCGAGAGAGCGCTTGACGGCCTGAGCCGAGACCCGGTGAACGTTAGGCACGCCGTGTGGTATCACCGTAACCTTTCCCGGGTCTACGCCGTAGACGTCCAGCAATATTTGCCGGCCGATCCGGACCATCACGATAGCCACCTCGCACAATTGCACCATTTCTTGAACTATGCGTTTCTGGTTCGGACTCGGCTTCTGCAGAACGGTATGCAAAGTGACCACTGCAGGCTTTTCGAGCGCTGCAAGCAGGTCCAGAACGTATTCGCCGTCATCGCCGCCGTAGATGCCGTACTCGTGCTGGACGCTCACTATGTCAACACTGGATTCGTTAAGGAACCGCGCAGCCTCCAGGTACGAATCACGGTTCTGCTTGAATATCTGAAACCGCACTATGCGCTCGTACGGCTCGATTTCGTTTTCCCTTCTTATGGCGACCACAGTCGGCTTCGAGAAAGGCATGTACTTAGCGACCGAGGTCACCACGTCCCTGGTAAACGTAGCGATCCCGCACTCGGTCGGGGGGTACGTTGCAACGTAGGCCGGTTCGATTTTGTTCATCGACTCCCTGAGGAGCCTGAACAATCGAATGTCCTCGCTCTTCAGCCACCGCACCTCATCCCTGAGACCAAACTCTTCGGGGATGGTTATGTCTAGGTTCTCTTTTATCTTGTCAGTCTTAGCCATTCCTCACGCCCCGGGGGAAACTCGCTCGGGGTCCTACCTTCCTTCCCTGGATCCGTCCTGCAGCGCCGCGACCGCTTCCTCTTCGTCTTCAAAAAGCGGAAACACTTTCTCCAGGCCCGTAATCTCAAATACCTTCCGCACCTGCGGTCGGGGGCGGACTACCACTATCTTGCCCTTCCGTTCGCTTACCCGTTTGAGCCCGCCCACAAGCGCCCCCAGGCCCGAGCTGTCGATGTATTCGACGTCCCCCATGCTTACGATCAAGTTCTCACCGCCGTCCTCGATCGCTTCCACCATCACCTCCCTGAACCGGGATGCGGTGTAGGCGTCGAGTTCGCCGGCGAGCTGAATTACCGTGATTTTTCCGTTCTTGCGGATCTCGATACCCAGATCCATTTCCATCTTGGGACTACTCCCTTCCATGCGGAGTGAACTGCTGCCGCGCTGAGGGTCGAGGCGGGCACCCGAACTACATCTTCGGCGCTTTCACGCCGAAACCCTTCATAATAGCGAGGCCCATCACCGGGTTCTGTTTCAGAATCTTCCCACAGCCCAATGGTCAACAACGTTCACGACAATCCGCAAGCTTAGGCAGGCCGCGCAGGTGCACCGCTCCCCGCCTCACACGCAACGGCGTCATCGTTATTCCCCGGTGCACCGCAAGACAAAACCGGTGCGCGTTCCGCTGGATGCTGCGATAGGCGCGTTTTATCGCAACAACCTCGCACTCGCACACAGAGCGGCACGGAAGGAATCCGCGGGGCGACCGGCGCAGTATTGCTTGCCCAAACAAACGGCATGCCGGCGAAGGCACAGCGTGCCGGCCGAAGCGAAAAGAGGATGCGCCAGTGCGTATTGGGGTTATCGGCGGGACAGGGGTTGATGAGCTGCCGGAGCTGACGCGAGGACGTGTCGTGCAAGTGGCGACGCGGTTCGGTTCCGCGGTTTTGGTGGAAACTCAGTTTGCAGGCGCAGAACTTGTATTCGTCCCGCGACACGGCCCGGACCATTCGGTCCCGCCGTCACTCGTCAACTATCGCGCCCAAACGGCGGCCCTAAAAAAAACGGGGGTCAGGCGAGTGATCGGAGTGTGCGCCGTCGGTTCCCTGACTTCCGATCTGCCGCCCGGCTCGTTCGCGGTGCTTGTGGATTTCATCGACCTCACAAAGAGACGTGTCTCTACATTCTTTGATGAACCCGGACAACCCGTTGCACACACCGACTTCACTCAGCCGTATTGTCCGGAGTTGAGCAAAGCCCTTGTAGAAGCCTGCGGCGCGCGAGCTGTCCAGTTCGAGCCAAGAGCGATCTATGCAGGTGTTGAGGGCCCGCGATACGAAACCCCGGCCGAGGTCAAGCTGTATGCTTCGTGGGGAGCTCACGTCGTCGGCATGACGAATGTGCCTGAGGTTGTGCTGGCCCGAGAGGCCGGTTTGTGCTACGGAGCATTGGCGGTGGTTTCGAACTTTGCAAGCGGCCTGTCGCCGCGTCCGCTTTCGCACCAGGAAGTGCGCGAGGTCATCCAGGGCGTCCAGGAGGATATAGTGTCGATCCTCCGCACCACGATAGAGCGCATACCACCAGTACAGGGCTGCGAATGCGGTACCAACACCGCTCTACTGCTTTAGATGCCGGGGTCCGAGCAGGACCGTGATCATTGATCGGCTAATAACTAGGGCGGAGAATTGGGGCCGATCGGAGGTGTTTCGACCTTGATTCACCCAGCGCACGCGTGGAGTACGTTCTGTGCTGCAGGAATTGCATATGCTGCGCCGCTTGCGGGGGCGATCGCTCTCTGGCCGTTCCGGAAGCGCGCGGATCAGGAATCGCCCGAATCCGCCGCAACGGTTTCCCCCGAGGACAATATCAACCTGGTGCTCGATCTGGTCGAGTGGGGCATAAGACTCGGTGAGTCGGGCAAGCCTGAGCTAGCAGCACAGCGTCTGGCACGAGCGATCAAGAACGATCCGAACGACGCCGCAGCCCATTACAACCTAGGCCTTGTGCTCGATCAGATGGAACAGTTCTCGGAAGCGGCAGAGTCCTTCGCGCGCGCTGCCGGGATCGCGCCTGATTTCGCCGATGCGCGCATCAACCTCGGGGCAGCTCTGCTTGCGTCGGGGGACAGCGATGGCGCAGTCAGGGAGTTCCGCGCGGCGGTCGAGCATGCTCCAGATGACCCCGCGGCCTGGCACGGACTGGGATGCGCCCAATTCGCGAACGGAAACTACCAGGAAGCCGTAGAAGCTTTCCGGCAAGCATTGAAACTCGACGCCGACGACCCCGAGTTAAGGTTCAATCTGGGGGTCGCGCTGCGGCGGGCCGGATACGCTGATCTGGCGGCAATCGAGCTGCGCGTCTTCCTAGATATGGCCGCCGACCGATGGCCTAGGCAGCGTGATTACGCCCAACGCGTCGTCGCTGCCGAGTCACATTCGAAAGAGGCTCCAAATGGCAACCAGAACCCATAACGCGCGCGTCCTCGCACTCTCGACCGACCGCGAAGTCCTCCGCGAGATGCGGCTCGTAGGCCCCGAGGAAGAGGGCATCCGGCACATGCTCCCCAAGGCGCGGCAGTTTCTGGTCAAGCTTGAAAAAGTCAGGCGGCCGGTCGCTCACATCCTGAAAGAGACATTCCTTTCGCTCGGCGGCGATGTTGTAGTCAATCGGGGTCTCATCACGGCCACCGTCGACGAATCCGACGTAATTATCTGCGCCACCAGGAAGCAGTTCGAGCGAGCGTTTCCGTCGCTTGCGGAGCAGGGGTTCGGCTGTGACAGGCTCGCAGCCGAGATTCAGACGGCGATCGCGCGCTTCGACGGTCCCCCCTCGCCCCCGGAGATAAGGGAACCGCGCCTTGCTCAGCTGTTCAGCGCGATCGGAAAGCGCACGCTTATAATGGGCATACTTAACGTTACGCCGGACTCGTTCTCCGATGGCGGCCTGTTCCAAGATCCGAACGCAGCCGTTGCCCACGCTCTGAGGATGGTAGAAGAAGGCGCAGACATCATCGACGTCGGCGGCGAGTCCACTCGTCCGGGAGCGGATGCTGTCCCTGCCGACGAGCAGAGGCAAAGGGTCGTTCCGGTTATAGATCAGATTGTTCGCAGAACGAGCGTGCCCGTCTCCATCGACACCCGCAACGCCGAAGTTGCGAGGGCGGCCCTGGACGCCGGCGCGAGCATAATTAACGACATCAGCGGCGGATCATTTGACCCGGAGATGCCCGCACTTATCGCTGAAAGGCGATGCCCGGCAATTCTGATGCACATCAAGGGCACACCGAAGGACATGCAGCTCGATCCCAGGTACGAGGACCTGCTCGGGGAAGTCTGCGGGTTCCTCTTCGAGCGGGTTTGCTCTATCGTGGAAGCGGGCGCGGACGAGAGAATGCTCATGATCGACCCCGGCATCGGCTTCGGCAAGACCCTGGAACACAACCTGGAGCTTCTGCGCCGTCTGCGCGAGCTCAAGTGCGTGGGGCGTCCGATCGTGGTCGGCACGTCGCGAAAGTCGATGATAGGCAAGGTCCTCGGCGATTTGCCGGTGGAAGAGAGACTCGAAGGCACCGCGGCCACTGTCGCGATTTCCATCGCCAACGGTGCGGATATCGTTCGGGTCCACGACGTCAAGCAAATGTCGCGGGTCGCACGGATGACCGACGCCGTAGTCAGACAACCTCAACTTTCGGCGGAGCAATGAACCCGAAGTACTTCTCCGTGCAGTTTGCCTGCCGGGTGTCATGCTCGTGAACGTACAGCCTGTATTGGAAATGGAGCAGATCGCCTGACCTGATTGTGTGATCCCCATTCCACCCGCGGCCGGGTTCGTAGTACTTGAGTGCGAACGGGTTGGCGGTAAACAGGCCGTAGTCCCGCACGTGCCAGCGGGTCGGATAACGGAAGCTTGACGGGTGATCCATGATCGTGATGCCCATTGTCTTTCCGTCGACCGGGCCATAATAATCGACCCAGTGCGCCGGCCTGCCCCAGTTTTCGGCCTCAGTCTTGCCCCCATAGGAATTGACGATCATCCCGTCGCCTTCGCCGTCCATCGAGGTAGCAACACGAACCGATATGATCCCGCCCTCCTTGGTGTCGGTAAGCACTACATCGCCGTGGGCGGCGATGAAGTTTACGGTGACGTCCACAAGCCTTTCTGATTCCAGATTCCAGAACGTGAACTCGCGCACGTCCTCCATCTGCGGCACGCCGTCGCTGCTGTCCCAGCGGTTGCGGGACCTAATCCGGCCGAACACCGGCCCCGAAGTAATTTCCTCAAACTGAAGATGCTTGATGAAGGCGTGGCCCGGTGCCTCAGACCAGTTGTCCGTGCCGTTGACTTCGCCGTATGCGACCCACACCGACCTGTGGTGCGGATGGTCGTGCTTCTCACCGGGCACGTCGTCGCGCATCGGAAAGTGTCGTGTGACCGCGGCGCCCCCGGGACCGATGAACGGATACAGAAACGGCCGCGGCCAGTCCGCGCCGTAGTGATATCGAGTGAACAGCTTGCCCCCTATCGTCACTTCGAGCTTCCCGTCGCCGACATCCGCGATCTGCACGGAGTTTGCCGCACCGGCTGGGACGGCTTCGAAGCGGTACTCCTTTGACTCACCGGGACCCAGCCCGGGCTCGATCCAGGCAATCAACGTCCTTCCGCTGTCCTCGAATACCTGGCACGGGATGCGGCTACCAGCGCTATCGACCAGGGATGCACCTCCGGACTGAACTCTGCCTACGTCAATGGTCGCGATCATCGGGCAGTTTGCGTACGTGTGCGGACCGGCGGTTACTTTCACGTTCATTCGATTCCTCCACAATCGTTGGGCAGTTTAGGCGGGTCGTGCATCTGCCGAGAAGGCCTGTCTGAGATAATTGATTGACCTGGTAGC
>JBMFPI010000058.1:0-13078 GCA_049969195.1 Armatimonadota bacterium | reverse complement strand
TCGGCGAGTTCGGGAGAGAGTCTGCCGAGGACAACGATGTCGTCGAAGCCTCTGCCGTCTGTTTGCTCCTGCGCGAGCGACTTGACCTGGTCCGGCCCGAGCAGGTCTAACTCGACGATCTTCGCCTCACACCCCGAGCAGCCGGATACCGAAGACAGCATCCCCTCTTTTACTCCGGCCAGGATCAGCTTGTCAGGGGGGCCGTCTTTACAGACAGAGGCGTCGACTGTGAAGCGACCGTCTACGATTCCCACTATCAGCGCCGTTCCGCCGGGTTTAAGAGTCTTCCGCGGACGAATTCGATACGCGGCTACTACGCAGGTCCAGGGTTCTACGAGCGCGGCCTCTGCATACCCGGTCTCCGATTTCACGGGGATCATGTAGCAGCCCTCGTCGCCGGCCAGCACCGGCTCACCGACGATTCCATATTGCTGCATACCCCCCTCCAGGGCGTACCCGTAGGCGAGATTCACGCCCTTGAAGTATATATCCGCTTGCATTATGAACCTGTCACCAGGCTTGAACCGATCTTTATAATTCTCGCCGACCTCGACTACCGTAAGGGATACCTCGTGGCCCGGGATCACGGGTTCTTTGGCGAGGTCTCGGCCTGTGATGCGCGGGTGCGCGGGCCCCTGAGTTATCAGCTTGACGTCAGAGAAGCATATGCCGATTGCATCAATCCGCACCAGCAATTCGCCGGGTCCCGGCCGCCGAAGCGGCAGTTCGTCCGGTTCGCCCCGCTTGCCGAAGTTCTCTACGCCTGCTTCGTGCATTCGCCACGCCAGGTTTGTCCTGGGCAGCGTGTAGTCCAGGGTACGATATCTACTTAGTATGTCGCTCGTATTGGCCACGGTGCGTCTCCCATTTGTGTGGTGTCATGGGTCGGCCGCAAGAAGCGGGCCGACAAGTTTACTTGAATTGCTCCCTTCTGCAGGCTTCGTCGGGCCGGGTGTAGATGCGATCGACGTTGGCCTGGGTCATGTAGCGGATTCCCCCGAACACGCTCGCCCCGGCCAGAATCCGGGCGACCTTGCACGCCATGGCGGTGATCGCTTCGACCTCGTGCGCGTTGGCGCCGAGTGCGATGATGCCGTGGTTTCGTATAAGTATTTCCTTTGGCGGGATTCCGTGCCGGTCAATGTAGCGGTATACCTGTTCGCGAATCGCACGGCCGAGCCCGACGCCCGGGTCGACGTATTCCATCACCACCGGCTCAATTCCGCAATAGACGATCTCGTCCGGGCATATTCTACCGCTGACAATCTTTTCCGCGTTCACACTGCACATCATCGCGAGTATGGCAGTTGCGTGCGTGTGCCCGACGAAGTTGATGCCCGGAAGAGTGAGCAGGAACGAGTGGAACATGGTCTCGATGGAGGGCCTGAGCTTGCTCGCCGGATCGGCACAGGCGGCGAACAGTGCTTGCTTGATCTGTTCGTCCGTGAGGTTCCCTTGATCGAGAATGGCGACCGCATCCTTCAGCTTGAGCTTGACAAAGGTGTTTTCGTCAGCGTGTGCAAGATACTTGCCGCTGGCCTTGACGAAGAAGAAGTCGTCATCGATTCTTGCCGAAGTATTCCCCTCGCCGAGGATTACGTAGTCATTCTCCGGCTTGCCGAGTTCGCGCGACATCGCGATCAGGTCGGCAAGCACCCGTTGTTCGTCAGACACAGGTCTACCTCCGTAAGGCGTGTGACGTAGCGGTCTGCGCGGGTGTGATTCCAGGCGCACGCAGGCCCCCGGCCACCGCCTGCTATTTTACTCGAAAAATGCCCGCCTCGTCCAGGTTGTCAGCAGTGGAGAATGACTCAAAGCCCGCCTATCCCAACAACCCGGCTTTGACGGTTCCTGTTTCCGTGATCAGCGGGTGTAAGGCTATAATGAGAGCTATGAGTGATCGGGTGATCGTGGTCGGCGGCGGCCTGGCCGGCGTTGAGGCGGCGGCGCAGATTGCCAAAAGAGGCGTGCGGGTAGTGCTTTTCGAGATGCGTCCCAAGGTAATGACGCCTGCTCACCGCACAGACAGACTTGCGGAGCTTGTCTGTTCCAGTTCGCTCAAGTCGAATTCGCCGACGACCGCTCACGGCCTGCTGAAGGAAGAGATGCGCAGGCTCGGGTCGATTGTGCTGGATTGTGCGGCGCGCTCGGCGGTGCCGGGGGGCGATGCGCTGTGTGTTGACCGCGACAAGTTTGCCGAGCTCGTCACATCTGAGATCGAGCGCGAGCCGCTAATAGATGTCGTGCGCGAGGAGGTCATCCAAATCCCCGCCGAAAGGCCGTGCGTAATTGCCACCGGCCCGCTTACATCGCCTGCCCTGTGCGAGAGTATCGCGGAGCTTACAGGGGCGCACAACCTGCACTTTTTCGATGCCATCGCGCCGTCGGTCGAGGCCGAGTCCATTGACATGAGCAAGGTGTTCAGACAGTCGCGCTACGATAAGGGTGAAGCGGCGTACCTGAACTGCCCTATGAGCAGAGAGCAATACGAGGCCTTTATCGACGCGCTCCTAACGGCGGAGGTTGCGCATCTGCACCTCGAAGAAGAGCGTGACCCGCGGTTTTTCGAAGGCTGCCTGCCAGTTGAGGTCGTAGCGCGACGCGGCCGCAACGCGCTCGCTTACGGCACAATGAAGCCTGTCGGACTGCGTGACCCCCGGACGGGAAAACGTCCCTACGCGGTGGTTCAGTTAAGACAGGAGAACGCGGAGGCCAGCGTCTACGGCCTGGTCGGCTTCCAGACCCAGCTTCGACCTTCGGAACAAGAACGGGTCTTCAGGATGATCCCTGGTCTGCAAAACGCGCGATTCGTCAGATACGGACAGGTCCACCGGAATACTTACATCGATTCGCCCAACGTGTTGACGCCGGCGCTGCACACGTTGGTGGACAAGGGCCTCTACTTCGCCGGCCAGCTTGTGGGAGTAGAGGGATATGTCGAGTCGGCTGCAACGGGGATCCTTGCGGGCATCAACGCCGCCAGGGTTGCCCTCGGCGAGGAGCCGGTTGTTGCCCCGACCCAGACGATGATCGGGGCGCTTGCGGATTATGTCGCTAACTGCCCGGTCTCACATTTCCAGCCGATGAACTCCAACTTCGGGATCCTGCCTCCTCTGGAGGGTTGCCACCCGAAGAAGATCAGCAAGCAGCTTAACATAGATAGGGCCAGAACGCATATGGATGCGTTCGTCCGAACGTTGAGCGAGTGCGAGCGGACAAATTCGTCCTCCACCGGGGCAGGGGACTCGTCCCATCGCCTTGAAACGTAAGACGGCATCACGTGAGGGCGTCGCCAAGGTGGCTCCGAGGCGGTCCCGGTCGTCATTATTGAGGTTATTGCGATAGAATACAAACCAGGCGTTTTCGGCGGTTCGACGCTCCACTATTAAGCGGGAGGATCGCCGAAAACGCGTGTGTCGCAACAGCCTGTCTCATCCTCCTCCTGAGAACCAGCGCTCGTATTCCCTCTGCGCGTATCGGTCAGTCATTCCGGACACGAAGTCGCACACCCGCCTGGCCAGTTCGGAAGTGTCGCTGGTTCCCGCATCCCAACTGCCATCGCCCATATGCTGAGGATGCTCCATATAGAAACGAAACAGTTTCTTCAGACACTCCCTCGCTTGCTTGAGCTCGGCGATGCCGCGTACGTCCCTCCCGTAGACTACAGCAAACAAGAAATCCTTGAGCTGGTTTGTAGCCTTGCGAAACGGCTCGCTCATGCCGATGGACAGGCCCGCCGTCCGTTTCCTGCTGCTGTGTTCGATAATGTCTTCCACCATCGCCCCGATCCGCTTCGAGAGGACCTTCCCGACTACCGCGACGGCCTCGGCGGGCAGATCGTCCTCGGTTATGATGCCTGCGCGGATGGCATCGTCGATGTCGTGGTTGATGTAAGCAATGCGGTCGGATATCTTTACTACGCAACCTTCGAGCGTAGATGGGCCGCGGGTGTCCAGTGACAGATCGGAGTTGCCTTTCGAGTGGCGAAGGATACCGTCACGGACCTCGAAGGTGAGGTTGAGTCCCTCCCCGCGTTTCTCGAGGACGTCCACAACCCTAAGGCTCTGCTCACTGTGATGGAAATGGGAACCGGGCACGTACTCGCGCATCACTTCGTCGAGCGCTGCCTCCCCGGCGTGCCCGAACGGCGTATGGCCGAGATCGTGGGCCAGGGCGATTGCCTCGGTCAGGTCTTCGTTGAGCCGTAGGGCTCGCGAGATCGTGCGGGCGATCTGTGCGACCTCTAGTGTATGCGTGAGCCGGGTGCGATAATGGTCCTCTTCCGGATCGATGAAGACCTGGGTCTTGTGCTTGAGCCTGCGGAAGGACTTGCAGTGGATGATTCGATCTCTGTCGCGCTGGAAGTCAGTGCGAACGGGGTCCTTGGGCTCGTCACGCATCCGCCCTCTCGACTCGCACGCCTTCACCGCAAACGGCGAGAGGATCTGGAGTTCGAGCTGTTCGTATTGTTCGCGGATGGTTTCCGACATTGCTATATATGCGTCCGGAAATGCGCTACTGTCCGTATCGCTGCTTGTAGAATTGCAGTATCTTCTCCCGTTCCTCCTTGGGCAGGCCGGAAGTCCACTTGTGATCCTCCGCGGCAAGCACGGCTGCTGCCAGCTCCGGTTTGAGTTGCTTTACCTCCGGCAGAAACTCGTTGTAGAACCGATTGGCGACCTCGAAGAACCCATGCCACTGCACGAAATCCGGACCCATCATCGCCGCTCCGTGGCGCGCCCGTCGGCCCTCGTGGTGCCAGAGCAGGTAGTAAGTCCACTCGATCTTTTCGTCGAACGGTGTTTCGGTGATAAGGTTCTCGGCGCGCAGTTTGTCCATGATCTCGTGCGCGGGCTTAGCGAACTTTTCGTTATAGAGGTTTACGGAAGCGTCGAACTGCCTGTAGAAGTTCGAGACGTAGCGGCTGGAGTGGCAGGTGTGGCAAACCTGTTGCATTGCAGCGCGCCGCGTCTCCCAGTTCACCAGCCTAGTTGAAACGACGGGTCGCAGCGTCCAACTTATCCGCGTGCCGATATCGTGGGTGACAGGTTGCTTCGCGGTCGCCGACATATGGCACGTCGCACACGTCGGCGCGGCGGTGTAGTCCTTTCCAACGACCCAGCTTTCACTTGCCAGGTTCATCTTCCCCCTGTGCGTGCGGAATAGAATGCCATGTTTGGACTCGTTGTAGACTTCGAGCTGTGGGTGATCCGGACCCAGATGACACTTGCCGCACATCTCCGGGTCGCGCGCCTGGGCAAGCGAGAACATATGCCGAGCGTGACAGGCCGAGCACGCGCCGTCTGATCCGTCGGGGTTGATCCGGCCTATGCCTGAATTTGGCCAGGTGTCGGGGTCGAGCTTTCCGTCCTCGCCCATCCTGACAGGGCCGCCGTGGCATTGTTTGCACCCCTGGTTTGCTGCCGGCCCGCCCTCGACCATTTCCCCCAGCACGTTCTCGAGTGAGCCGATGAATTTGGCCCCCGCCGCATGATGGCTGGCGGTAAACTCCTTCTCTTCCTGAGTGTGGCAGGACCCGCAGACTCTGGGGCTGACTACCGGGCTTATCACGGTGTTGCTGAAGTGCTTAATCGCGCCGGGCGCGTTTGCTTTGGTAGCGTGGCAGTCCTGGCAGACTACCCCCGCCTTAGAGTGCTCGCTCTGCCGCCACTGAGCCACGATGACGGGCGTGTTCTTGCCGTGGCATGAAATGCAGACGTTTTCCGGTGCCTTCGCTGCGGGTGCCGGCCTGGGCCTGGGCTTCGATTTGGCGCCGGAGACCGTTCCCACACAAGCTCCAGCAAGCGCAGCCGCGGTAATGAGCGTAAAACATAGAGGGTTCCTTCTCATCCTTCTTCCCCTGCGCGGTTCGGACCGTTGCCGCACGCCCACAGTTGTCGCGATGGAACGCGCCTATCGGGACACCTTTGGGCCTCTTTGGCGTTCAGCAATCCGAGTCCAGCCTCTCTTTCAGGTATGCCTTCACACCCTCGATGGGGATTCTGACCTGTTCCATTGTGTCGCGGTCCCGGATGGTAACCTGATTGTCCTGTTCGACGGTTTGCACGTCCACCGTAATGCACCAGAGGGTGCCGACCTCGTCCTGTCTGCGATAGAGTCGCCCGATGCTGGCGGTGTCGTCGTACATCGTTGGGAAGCACTTCTGAAGATCGTGCGCGAGGTTCCTGGCAGTCTGCACGAGATCAGGGCGGTTGCGCAGAAGCGGCAAGACGGCGGCCTTGATCGGTGCTATGTCCTTGTGGAACCGCAGCACGACCCGCTTTTCGCCGCGGACAATCTCCTCGTGATAAGCGTCCGCCAGAAACGCAAGAGCCGCCCTGTCAGCGCCCGCCGCAGGCTCGATTACCCAGGGTATCACGTGTTCCCTGCTGCTCTCGTCGAAGAACGTGAGATCCTTGCCGGAGCCCTCCGTGTGCCGCGACAGATCGTAGTTGGTGCGGTTAGCAATCCCTTCCAGCTCACCCCAGCCGAAGGGATACCTGTACTCGATGTCGGTCGTAGACTTGGAGTAGAACGAGAGTTCCTCCTGGCTGTGCGGTCGAAGGCGGAGGTTTTCCTCGCGGATTCCGTACTTAATGTACCAGTTGTACCGCTCTTTCACCCAGTAATCGAACCACTCCTCGTCGGTCCCGGGCATCACAAAGTATTCCATCTCCATCTGCTCGAACTCCCGGGTGCGGAACGTGAAGTTGCCGGATGTGATCTCGTTGCGGAAGCTCTTGCCTATCTGGCCGATCCCGAACGGCAGCTTCTTGCGAGTGGCCTGCTGGACGTTGAGAAAGTTCACGAATATGCCCTGTGCGGTTTCGGGCCGCATATACACGACGGCGGCGTCATCCTCGACCGGCCCCATGAAAGTCTTGAACATGCAGTTAAACTGCCGGGCCTCTGTCAGCTCGCCCCCGCAAGCTGGGCACACGCCGTCTTTGACATCGTCGCCCCTGAACCGCTGCTTGCAGGATTTGCAGTCGACCAGCGGGTCGGTGAAGTTCTGAACGTGCCCTGATACCTCCCAGACCTTGGGGTGCATGAGTATCGCTGCGTCGAGCCCGACTATGTCGTCACGGGTCGCGATCATATCGTGCCACCAGGCTTCCTTGACGTTTCGCTTGAGCTCAACCCCAAGCGGGCCGTAGTCCCACGTGCTCGCGAGCCCGCCGTATATCTCGCTCGACTGAAAAATGAACCCGCGCTTCTTGCACAGGTTCACAATGGTGTCCATATCAACCACGTGTTGATGTGCCTCTCTTTCGGTTCTCCTTGGTATCACCAGGGATAATTCTACAGGCGCGCGGCTCGCAGGGTCAAGCTGTGTGCGGGCGGCCGTGTCTCAAGCGCGCGAACGGGACAGTCTCGGCCCGCTCCTCAACTTCTCAGCCTGGCCGCGTAGTTGAAGGCAAAACAGTAGTTGCGCAGTTTTTGCGGCTCGGTGGAGTAGGCGTTGTCGCAGTAGAAGTAGTCAGCGAGATACTCGTAAAGCCTACACAGCTTTTTCAGTCGGTCGCGGTTGCGGGGATCGTCGATGGTGAGCCAGAGCAGTTCGAGCGCGCGGTCCGCTGCGGCGGAGGCATAGTCAGGTTTACCTTTTTCCCGCCATTTGAGGGCGCGGATTACCTCGCTGCCGATGTTGGCCATCTGTTCAAAGAAAGTAAGCTCCGCCCAACGGCCATCGGCCATTTGTTTGTGCTGAAACCTCATCCTCTCACCAGGTTGTTCACTATGCGTCTGATGTCGTCCCGCAGGCTTTTGTCCTCCACATAGCGAGAGCGGTTGTCCTGCATGGGACGGATGTTGATGACCGAGTCAAACTCGATGAAGTCGTCGGTTCCGAAGAACTCGGGGTAAAGATTGATGCCCCAGAGGTTGATTTGTTGCGCACCGGTCCGAAGGAGCTCGGCCTTTTAATCAGCGTATAGCTCTGCGTCCGCCATCATGATCCCTCGTCCGACGTCGACGACTGCCTTTACCAGGGTTCCGAACATCCTGTCGGCCATCTCGGTAAGCTCAGCCATAGATATCGGGTGTTGCTGATCAACAAGCCTCACTGGTTTTGCCTCCAGGAAACGCGCGCCGGCTCAGCGTGTGTCGGGCTATTCGTCGCCTTGCCCAGAATCAGGCCGTTGCGATAAGCGCGATTTCGGCGATTCTCCGGCTTAGTTGAGGAGCGTCGAAGCGCCGAAAACGCCGGGTTTGCGTTCTCTTTCAACGACCTCTGAATGCTGAATCAAGCCCGGCACGGACGGCTCAGCGCCAACCGTACTCGTAACCCGCCTCGTACATCGCTACTACGTTCTCAGCCGGACCGACGGACTGAATATTGTGGCAGGGTGCAAGAATGTACCCCCCGCCTGCGCCGAGGATTCGGTAGTTGTCGATTACTTCCTGACGGACCTCCTCAACCGTCCCGAACGGGATGGTGTACTGGTTGTCCATCGCGCCGTGAAAAATCAGTTTATCGCCGAAGTCGCGCTTGAGGCCCTCGCGGTCCATGCCCGCACAGCGCCACTGCACAGGGTTGAGGACCTCAATACCGGTCTCGATCAGGTCAGGCAGGATATCGCGGATCGCTCCGTCCGAATGATGGAATACGAAACTGCCGTGCTGTTTGGTAAGCTCCATCATGCGCTTCATGCGCGGCAGCAGGTAGCGGCGAATATGTTCCGGGGAATACATCAACCGGTCCTGTGCGCCGAGGTCCTCCGCGACATAGGTGATCATGACCGCCCCCGGAACAGTCTCGAAGATGCGAAGTGTGTCCTGATAGGCCAATTCGAAAAGCTTGTCCAGGATGTAGTCCACGATATCCGGGTTTTCGACCAGGTCTATGAACGCTTGCTCCTCGCCGCGCAACTGCTTGTAGATCAGGAATGGCTCCGAGCCCCCGCCGCGAATCGGCTCGTGTTCGTGGCCCTTGATCGCGTCCGGCAAATGCGAGTAGTCCCACCAGTCCGGAGAGGGCCAGGTGTAGTTTGCTTCAATCTCCTCGACGGAACTGTACTGTCCCAACGGGGCGTTCGTGGCCTCGTTGTAGACGCCGGTCCCGTAGTCGACAGGGCGAGTCCTGACCCCGAAAACGTCCTCGCCGGGCTTCGGCGGCGGGCCGACGTACCTGCCGCCAATCGTGAACGGCCTATCGATATGCAGCCTGCGCATCGCCTCGTCCAGGTCGCATCCGAGGTAATCGCAGAGCTTCTTGTTAGCCTCCGGCGTAGCCCAGTAGTCCATCGGGACACGGTCCGGAGTTTGGCGTGTGAGCACCGCAAGCCAGCGCTCGCGGGGTGTCATTGTTTCCTTTGGCATCCCAGGACCTCATTATTCGCATTACGTTTTCATCAGGGTTATAGCGATAGAACTCAAACAGGACGTTTTCGGCGATTCGGCGCTCTTGGTCGCCCGTAGCACGCTGCTCCTGACGAGGTTACCGCAGGCATGTTGCCTGCTTCTTCTCACTATTCCATGAGAGCTCAGGCCGGTGCGCCACCGACACCACTGTGCACCCAGCCCTTCCCGCGGCCTCGACCGCCGACGCGCAACTCAGTTAACCCAAGCTCCGCCTTCTGAAGAAGAAATCGCGCGAAACCCATACGCGCGCCGAAGAATCGCGAGCAGAGCCCTTTGTTCCCGGATTCGGACCCGGGCTTCCGACTGCCTCTTTCGTGTCCCGTACGCCGGATTATAACACATCCGACGTGTGAAACGCTCTCTTTCTCAACCGAGGGTATCAGTTCAGCCTCCCAGGCGCAAACGTCCCGGACCCCGTCGTCCTGAACTTGATTCAGGATCCTTCCTTCTCGGTCGTCCGGGGCGTGCTGCCCCGGACCCGGTTGCGGTGGGCATGCTGCCCTCGTCTTTTCACTATACTGCGGGAACTCGGCCCGGTGCGCGCCCTTGCCGCGCTGTCAAACTCGGCCATTCCCGCAGGATACGAAGCAGACAGACTTCGAACCGCAAGCAGGTTCCGCTCGCTGCCGGGTCGAAGCGTATGGTGGACCCGCGGCGGCGCTCACGCGGGGCTGAACTCAAACGCGCGCGAACAGGAATCCGAGGACATATTCTACCCTGGAGGCAAGAGTTGTCAAAAGGACGCACCTACAAACCAGAACACCGCACGTTTCGCGACGAGATAACCGGCGCGACCGTTCATCAGCTCACCGACCACCTCTGCCACTCCAACCATCTGTACTTCACCCACCTGCCGTACTACGCCGGCGGCACGAAGATGTTGTTTCATTCCGACCGCGGAAACTCCCGCAACCTGTTTGAGCTTGATCTTACGACGTTCGAGATCAGGCAGTTGACGGATTTCGGACCCGACGGACTCGGGGTACGCCCGTTTGGTGCATGCGTAAGTGCGGTGCGGGATGAGGCGTTCTTCTGGGTTGGCCGCAACCTGCGGGTCATCGACCTGGTCACTCTAGCCGAACGCGACCTTTGGGAGATGCCCGAGGGTGTCCGGTGCCTCACGCCGAACTGCAGCTCCGACGGGCGATACGTCTTCTTCGCCACCAACCCAATCATCACGGAGGGTCTACCGGTCGACCGCCTGCACGGCGTGCCTTTCTCGAAAGACTACTGGGCTCAGCATCCACACTGCCGGATAATGCGCCTTTCGGTCGAGGGAGGGGAGCCGGAGGTGGTCTGGGAGGAAGATCACTGGCTCGGCCATGTTAACACATCGCCGCACAAGCCCAACCTGCTCACATTTTGCCACGAGGGTCCCTGGACGCTCGTGAAACAGCGAATGTGGGGCCTGGATGCCGAGACGGGCAGAGCTTGGAAGATTCGGCCCGAGGCGGACGGGGACGTAATCGGCCACGAGTACTGGTTCGCCGACGGCTCTCGCGTCGGTTATCACGGCAGGTCGAAGGACAAACCCGCACTGTGGGGACACGCGGATCCCATGGGCGGAGACTTCGTAGACTATACCCTCCCGCGCGGTTCGACGCATTTCCAGAGCCTGGACGCCTCGCTTGTTGTCAGTGACGGCAGCGTCCTCGACCCGCATCTATTCCTCTGGAGGTGGAACGGACAATGTTACGAAGGTGCGATCCTGATGCAGCACAGATGCTCGTTTCACGTCCAGTACCTCCACTGTCACCCTGCTTTCGTTCCGCCTTCGGTGCGGTTCCGGCTCGGGGCAGGAGGTACGGGAGCGCAGCAGTCGATGGGTTACGTCCTGTTCACCGCCGACATCGGCCCCTACGGCAACATCTTCGTCGTCGAGGTCCCCGAGTTTGATTCCCTGCCGAAAGTCCCGCAGAATGCATAGCGTTCCCAGGTACACAGGCGATAGCGGATTCGACGTTCGTCCACACAGAGCGGCACGCCCTCCAACAGATTCAGCATGACGGGTCCCCGGCGTTTGCGTCGGCAAGGCAGAACCGATACAACAGCTTGGATTGCCGCATGGAGAGGATCGCTCTTGCTGTATGATATGAGAAATGTCGCTGCTGCCTTTGAAACTGCTTAGAGCCGGCGCGTCCGAGCTGGGTGTTGAGCTCACTGAGCACCAGCTCGAGCAGTGCGACGCATTTGCTCGCCTGCTGCTTGAGGCCAACCTTAAGTTCAACCTCACCCGGATCACGCAGCCGGAGGCAATAGTCGTCAATCACTTTCTGGACTCGCTGACGTGTCTCTGGGCGTTGGAGTTCAAGGCAGGTGCGCGCGTCATCGACGTCGGCACCGGAGCGGGCTTTCCGGGCATTCCGATCAAGATTGCACGGCCCGATCTGAGCCTGACCCTGCTTGATGCGACACGCAAGAAGATCGGCTTCGTCGAGCAGGCGATTCACGAGCTGGGCCTCCAGGACATCGAGGCGGTCCACGGGCGCGCGGAGGATATGGCTCACGAGAAGCTCCGTCGGGAGCACTATGACATCGCCTGCGCTCGAGCTTTGGCCGAGATGCCGGTGCTTGCGGAGCTGTGTTTGCCGTTTGTCAAGCCTGGGGGATATGCAGCCGCGATGAAAGGTCCTCACGTCGAGGACGAAATCGACTCGGCAAGGCCCATCATCAACCGGCTTGGGGGCAGGGTCGAGAAGATAGTCCGTCTGCATATCCCGGGCACAGACATATCTCGCACAATCATCGTCCTGCTCAAAACCAGACCGACCCCGCAGCGCTACCCGCGGCCTTACTCCCTGATAGCTGCGAACAGACAGAAAGCTCGTATCACCTGAGTCTTGCAGGCGAAAGGGCCCGGGACCCCGTCATCCTGCTCTCGAGATTCAGGATCCACCCCTTCGCGGCCTAGACGTTGAAACAGGTTCAGCGTGACCGGATCCCCGCGGAACCGAACCGTCGCGAAAGCTCGGGACCTCTGATGCCTGCAGAGCGCTCTCGTCCGCGGCACCCGAGCGCGCTCCTATAGCCGTGCGAGCACGGCGTCGTCGAAGCAGTTGATGTGGTATGCGTACGGATCAGTCTGGACATATTGCAGGAACACGGTCACGAGCCCGCCGGGGAGGGTGATATTCGGCGTGGTGATCAGATGCCATTCACCAAAGTTCGTGCGCGGCTGGGTATCCCATTCGGACCAGACTACGGTCTCTGAGTTCGGGTCGATTCCGCCCGCCGGATCGATGCCGATTCGGTTCTTGACCTGCTCGATGTTGTCGGCCCCGTGGTAAAGCCGGCTCCAGACCGAAGCGCGGTACGTCCCCGCGGGCACGTTCACTCTCTGATAGAGCGAACCGGAGTAGATGTAGTCCTGTCTGTAGACCCCGAAGTAACGATATCCCAGATGGGGAGTGGTTCCCCCGTACCACGTCCCGGTGACGATGCTACCCCAACTGCCCAGGTTTGTCCAGGGCCACACGTAGCCGGATTCGAAGCCGCAGTTGGCGAGATAGTTGGAAGTAGAGCTGAATTGAACGTCCGATTGCCCCCGCGGGCGAAGCAGTCTGACGCACTTACCGCCGAGATCGTAAGCGCCGCAGCAGCCGGTGACCAGGGCGCTGGCGCCGAGGGTTGGGGTAGGGCACGCCGCCAGCCAGACGCGCATCCCGGACTTCCCGTATCCGTCGGCCAGGTTCGACCCATCGTCGATGTAGGCGAA
>JBMFPI010000057.1:0-13085 GCA_049969195.1 Armatimonadota bacterium | reverse complement strand
CCCTTGGTCCCGCGCGGCCCTTTTACCACCTGGACCAGCAGCTCCTGTCCGGGTTTCAGGACGTCCTTGATCTTGACGGCTCGACCGGCCTCCCTACGAGCAGAAGGGAACTCGTCGTCCATCTCGGGCAGCACATCACCGACATATAGAAAAGCGTTGCGGTCCAGGCCGATGTCTACGAACGCCGCATCCATTCCCGAAAGCACGTTTGCGACCTTACACTTGTAAATACTGCCGACCACCCGCTCCTCGCGCTCTACCATAAGCTCTACAAGCTTGCCAGACTCGATTATCGCTACGCGCGTCTCGCGGCTGTCTACGTTTACGATGATTTCCTTGGACATACTTGATCACCTCCTTTCTGTTGCGAGCTGTCTGCATCGAGTATCAGCCGGCTGCGGTGCACGGAGCGCGTCACAATGCCGGGAACCGCCTCGGCCAGTACGCTTATCACTTCCGCAGGTTTCACGGTAAACTCCCGGTGCGGAAGTGTCATCCTGATACGCGCGGTCCCTTTTTCGGAACCTGCCGAAACCTCCAAGGATTCCAGGCCGGGTCGGATATCCACCCTCCTGCGACCTTCATCGGCGGAGCGCTCAACCTCAATCTGTGTTCGGGCCATGATATCGCGCGCGGCTGCAGCAAGTCGCTCCTCGAGGCCGGCATCAGCTCTGGCCACCTCCACCACGAACTCAGAAGCACGAATCTTGGGGCCTTTGCGGTCGTGAGGAAGCACCTCAACAGCCACAATGGACAATCCTTCCGGCAGGGCGCGGTTAAGCGCCGAGGCGATTTTTCGCGGCCCCACCGCACCGGCCAAACGAACCGTCAGCAGTTCGTTCTCCCCGGTCGCCCCGAGCGGCAGGGCCGATAGCACCGACAGTTTCACCCTCGGGTTGAAGCCCTGCGAATACTCCACATTGATTCCCGACATCCGGATAGCGCGCTCGAACGCGCGTATTACGTCCAGGTGGCCCAACCATCGTGCGGCGGCATCTTTGCGGAAAACGCACAGCGCCTTGAAATAAGGCGCCGATGGATATACACGGGGCGCTCCAGCTTCCTTGCTTCCGGTCGTTCGCGTAAGCATCCCGACTTTGCCGGTGCTATCAGCTTGCCGTGCGAGCTGCACCCCCCCGTCCGGACGCTCGTCTTGGCACGCGAGGCCGCATCCGACGCACGCGGCCCAGCGGCAGTCCGGAGTAGGCTCGGCACGGTCGGCTTTCTCATTCTCACGCGCAAGGAACTCCCGGGAGACTCCCACGTCGATGTGCTCCCACGGCAAGGGTTCGTCGAGCCCGATCTCGCGGTTTGCGAAGTGAGCGATGTCGACCCCGGCCGCATCGAATGCGGCTTCCCAACGCTGCCAGTCGAACCGGTCTTGCTCCAGTCTGCTTCCGCGCTGCCAGGCCACGTAGATCACACGTGCAAGGCTCCGGTCGCCCCGCGCTAGCGCCGCCTCGACGCGACTGCAAGCCGGCTCGTGCCAGTTCAGCGAGATGTTCTTGCCTCTGACCAAGTTCTTCAGGATAGATATCCGTCGATCCAACTCGCGGGGTTCTACCATAGGTCGCCACTGAAACGGCGTGTGCGGCTTGGGCACAAACGGAGACACAGTTATGTTCACAGCGAGTGGTTTCCCGCGCCTGCGGCCCACGTCGATGACCTTTCGGACCAGCTCCGCTATGCCGCGTATGTCCTCGTCCGTTTCGGTGGGCAATCCGATCATGAAGTACAGCTTGACCCGCCGCCAACCCGCATCTACCGCCGCCTCTACAGCCGAGAGCAGGTCTCCGTCTGTTACGTTCTTGTTGATAACGTCGCGGAGTCTCTGAGTCCCCGCCTCCGGCGCGAACGTAAGACCGGCCTTCCTGACTCGTTGAATCTGCTCGGCCAGATGAACGCACTCGGCATCCGCCCGCAAGCTCGGAAGGGACACCCCAACCCGCCGCGGCTCGAACAGGTCGATTACTCTCCGCACCAGCTCAGCGATGCCGGAGTAATCCGCGCTCGAAAGCGAGGTCAGAGCGATTTCGTCGTAGCCCGATTTGTCGATTAACGCGCCCGCCTGACGGCAAAGCGTATCGATGGAGCGTTCGCGCACGGGCCGGGTGATCATTCCTGCCTGGCAGAACCTGCAGCCTCTGGTGCAGCCTCTCATTATCTCGAGCGCGGCACGATCGTGGACCGCCTCGGTATTCGGAACGACAAGCGCCTCCGGGAAAGCCGAATGCTCGAGGTCGCGCACGCGTCTGGCCCGCACGCGCCCGGCCGGCGGCACCGACGGGACATAAACCCCATCAATTTCTGCGAACGCACGCAGTGCAGCCGCACGACTGCCCCTGTTCGACCTGAACGCGTCGATCAGCTCCACTACGACATCCTCACCGTCGCCGATCACGAACGCGTCGATGAACTCGGCCATCGGCTCGGGGTTGGTCGCGCAGTGGCCTCCTGCTATCACGATGGGATCGCCGTCCGATCGATCACCGGAGCGCAGCGCGATCCCTGCGAGGTCCAGCATGTTGAGGACGGTTGTGTAGCCCAGCTCGTAGGCGAGCGAAAAGCCAACGAGGTCGAAGTCCTTTACCGGCAGCACGGACTCCAGCGAGAAAAGAGGTATGTGCTCGCGCCGCATCTCGGCTTCCATATCCGGCGCCGGCGCAAAGACACGTTCCGCGGCAACATCGTCGATCGAGTTGAGGACGTGGTACAGAATCCTCAACCCGAGGTTTGACATGCCTACCTCGTATATGTCCGGAAAAGCAAGCGCAACCCTTATGATTGCGCCCTCGGCGGCCTTGCGGATGGAATTCAGCTCGCCGCCGACATATCTCGCGGGTCTCGCCACTCGGGGGAGGACTTCCTCGATCCGTCCCCTCAAGTTCGACTCCCCAAAACTGTGCTGCATCTTCCACCGATAGAGCTTTCGGTAAGCTCCATCGGTGGAAGGCCGGTTCAATCACACCGGCTCCGCACGAACAATATTAGTATACCACCTGGGCTGCGATAGCCGCGTTTTCGGCGATTCAGCCGCTTAGTCGAGGAGCTTCGAGTCGCCGAAAACGCCGGGTTTGGGTTCTATCGCATGAAGCTCCCATAACGGATGGTTCAGGTAAGTTTGTCCTGAGCGGCGGGGCGCCTACTCCTCCTCGTGCTCCATAACGCCGACCCTGAGCTCGACATCCTCGCGGTCCTCGATGCGCTCCACCATGCCGTCACGGATCCAAACGATTCGGTCCGAAATGTCGATCATCTTGAGGTCGTGCGTGGCCGAGATCACCGTCACTCCCTGCTCCTTGTTGAGCCTCTTCAGGAGATCAATGATCTCTTTTCCTGTCTTCAGGTCGAGGTTGCCGGTAGGCTCGTCCGCAAGAATGATCGCCGGGTTGTTCGCCAGCGCCCGCGCGCACGCTACGCGCTGCTGCTGTCCGCCGGAGAGCTCGGTTGGTTTGTGATGGAGCCTGTCGCCCAGGCCGACCATGTTGAGCAGCTCGATCCCCCGCTCGATCCCCTCGTCCTGCGGCACCCCGGCAAAAACCGTCGGTAGGACCACGTTCTCCAGGGCGGTCATAACGGGTATCAGGTTGAAGCTCTGGAAAATGTAGCCGATGGTGCGGCAGCGAAGATATGCCAGCTCCTGGGCGTCGAGCTGGGCCATGTCCACGTCGTTGATGAACACCGTCCCGGAAGTAGGCTTGTCCAATCCTCCGACCATGTTAAACAGGGTAGACTTGCCTGATCCGGAAGGTCCCATTATCGAGATGTACTCGCCCCGGTAGATGTCGAGCTGTATGCCCTTCAGAGCACGAAGCACCGTATCCCCCATCTGGAACTCCTTGACCAGGTCCTTCGTGCGCACCACATATTCTCTTTTCTCAGTTGCCATAAGCCGTATTCACCTCAAGTCGAAAAGTCAGAATCCGAGCCCCGATCTCGCCTCTCCCGGCGAACTCCCGAGAGGCGGGGCTATATCTCCGAACGCAACGCCATGGCGGGAGGCATGTCCGCAGCCCGCTTGGCTGGTGCAATCGTGGCGACCAACGTAAGCAGAAGACCAACACCAATCGCCTCGAAGAACGTAACAAGCACGGCCAACCACTGTATGTTCGCAACCAGGTCCCAACCTCTGGTCGCGCCGGCGAGCAGAACCATCAGCAGGAAGCCCACCACCCAACCGAGAATCGAGGCCGCAATTCCCATCATACCGGACTCGAGCATAAAAAGCTCCACCACGAACTTATCCAGCGCGCCGAGACATTTCATCGTGCCGATCTCCTTGTACCGCTCCGTCACCGCCATGAGCATGCTGTTAGTGATCCCAACTGCACACACCAGCAGCGACATCACGACGAGCCAGATCATTCGATAGCGGCTGTTCCGGTCGGGCACATAGATATTGTCGCCGTCCTGGAGTTTGACCAACCCCGCCGCCTTGCCGTCGTGGGCGAAATTGGCCTTGATCTTGCGACCTTTATAGACCACCATCACGATGGTCAGGTCAGCGTCCTTCGCCGTGTTCCGGGCTTCGGCGAGGACATCGTTCAGAGTTCTGGCGTGAGTCCGGGCAAGCGCCTGGATGGGAGCCCGGGGAACTGTCTTGAATATGGCATAGCGCTCCGCCCTTCTCTGCCATATGCGCATCCACCTCGGATGGGCGGACACGGCGTCGTTGAGCGGTCCGGCTTTGAACGTTTTCCCTTCACCAGCGAGATGCCTGGCTATCGTACGGGGCACCCCGCATCTTACGGCGTCCTCGACGTTGATCTCCTGATCCAGGGCCGCGGCGGCATAAAGTGGGTTTATCCATTCCGGTTGCTCGCGCACCACGTCGGCCAGGTCGCTGCCCTTGAAAGTCGCATTATTGGACGGGGCTCTGCGGGGTTTGCCCGGCGCGTCGGATGGTTTCAGGTTCTTGTCCAGCGCCGCGGCCAGGTAGAAATCCATCTCGGCTCTGAGCTGCCTGGCACGTCGGGTTTCCTTGCCGTTGCCGGTTTTGGCTAGCTCCGCCACCAGCTCTTTGCGGACGGCGGCCTGAATGGCAAGGTTGCGTGCGACATATCTTGGCACGCCGCACTTGATCGCATCGCCCACCTTCAGGTCGGCATCCGCCGCGGCGTTCACGTAGAAAGCAAGCTTGTCCCTAATCCTGGACAGCCCCTTATTCTCCTCTCGGACCCGCCTGAGGTTTTTCTCTGCCCGCTTTGCCTGGATCTGCCCCTGCACGATGTCGGCCAAGGAAAACGTCCCATCTTCCCTAGCGACTCGTTTGATTACTTCCTCCGGGATGCCAGCCTTGATGCCTTCTTCGATCTTGACCGGCGTCCACACGCTGAAGTCGCCGGGCCCGTTCACCTGTCCGCCGACCCTCACGTAACCGGCCTCAACTTTCTCCGGCACGGGCCACTGCATCAGCGATTGGGTCAGCACAACAGTAAGAAAAGCGATCCCCAGGAATATCCCGCCCGCCGTGATCATCGACCGCCAGAACCTTATCCGCAAGCTCTTCAGGCTGATCTCCAACGCGCGCCTGAACGGCAATTGCGTCTGTCGGCCGACAGCGGCTTTAGTGCTTTCGTTTGGCACCGTTCTTACCTCCCGCGGACATAAGGCCGATATAGCCTCGCTTCGCCAGGGTCTGCAGAAACATCGTTACCGACGCCTCCGCCTCCCTACGAGTAAGTTTGTAGTCTTTCGTTATGGATCCCACTATGGTGTCTATATTGCGCTTGCCGTCGCAGAGTTCCCAGACTCGCGCGCCGACTTCGTCGAGGGCAACGTGCCGCTTGTCGGGCAGACTCCTGACCAGGCGTTTAAACAGCCGCGCCAGCCGGTCGTCGCGTACCGGGATCGTCAAGTGGATTTCCTTGCCCTTGCGCTCCCACTCGATCAGCGGGTTCCTGAGCGGCACGATAGCCAGCGTTTGCTTCCGATCGAGCTTTGGCTTCTTGGCAGCAAACGGAACGTATCTCGATATCTTTTCGCCGAGCGCGCTCATTGTTTTCCGGTATGGCACGTGATGAACTCGCGCACCCTATCCGCTACGTCCTCTCCCTCGTAATGGGTGGCCCTGATGCTGTAGAGCCTGTTCGACTGCTCGCAGAGCCAGGCGTACCCCGTCAGATGCGCGGGGTTCGGGTGCAGCGTCAGCGAGGACGCCGCGGTCTTCAGAGCCTGCTTGATCCCCGCGGCTCGCGCCGTTATCTTGAGTCCTTCGTGGCCCAGAATCTGCTCCTGTGCTATCTCGATCCGGAAGCCCTTGATGTCGGGCTTGATGTCCTTGTAATACCAATCGGTCAGGCTGCCGTCCCCCAGCATCGTCCCGGCCAGACCCCACCGTTCGACCACCAAGCGCTTCGCCCGGTTTCTGAAAGCGAGCGACAGATACCCGGACATAATCGAGTGCTTTTCTATCGTGTAACCCGCGGGCACTGCGAATTCCAGACCGTAAAGTGCCCACCTGGTCCATCCGTCGCTTCTGTGATCGCGCAGAGAAGCGAGGGCGGCCTGAGCGATATCGGATGCGTCCTCATCGCACGGCGAAATCATCTGCGCGATGAGCACCCGGTCGCACTTCCGGCAGTAACTAAGCCGTCCCACGCCGACTCGGTCCGCCCTCCACTGGAAGTTGACCGCGTCGCCGTCCTGCTTAATCTTGCTCGCAAATTTAATCTTCTTCTTGCGCGCGTCCCTGTCAAGTGTCGAGAGAAACTCGCGCCCCTTGGCCATCAGATCCGGCGGTTTGCCGGCGGCGGCCGACCATCTCACCTCAATTGCGGAGGCAGCCGGGCTGTCCACACGCATGTAGCCCTTCTTTTCGTCTCCGCTTACCCCGACCAGGCTCCAATCAGCCGGCACCCTGACCGATATTCCGTGCCACGCGGTGGTGGTCCAGTTGTCAGACATCAGCAGTCATCAGTCCTCAGTTATCAGTTGTCAGCTTTCCCTGCCGACACGGACACGCATCATCGGGCTATGTTGCCGCCCGCATCCGCGCAGGACGGCGGGGGCTGCCGACAACTGCAGGTTGACTACCGACAGCCACATCAGAACGGCAGGTAGTTGACGGACTTCGTGACCAGCGCAATGGCGATGCCTGTCATAGCCGTAAGACCCGTGCCGCAGCCGAACCCGGCTATCAGGACCGGGGCGTATTGCGCCCACTTGACCGCGCCGAACCGTTTTCGGAAATAATACCTGCCCAACATCGCCCCGGTGAATTGCGGAATATAGATCATCGGTTCCCCGCCTATCCCGCTCATGAACCCGTAGAAGAACATGACCGGCAGCTTGACCATGCTCGAGATCGCATACAGCACCAGAGTCCCGATCCCGGCGCCAACGATTACGGGCGGACGCAGAGCCGAAAGCAGCCAGTTCTCGGCGATGCTCTTTCGATTTGCGGTCCACCAGATCGAGGCCATCGTCGCGTTGACCGGCCATATCTTCTGAACGAACGGGAACTGTGCGGATGGGATCGGGCTAGTCTTCCAGAAAAAGCTCCAGAAGGCGAAGCTGGCGGGCAAAATGACCGCAAGTTTAAGCAGCTCGGCCTTGATGATGCTGGTGAACTTGGTTCCGGTCAGCTCGATCTCGCGGAAGTGCTGGGCCTGCGCTCCGACGTCGATCATCGGGATGCCCGCAAACCAGATGTCGGAGCCCCTATAGCCGCTCTTGATGATCGTTGCTTCCCTGAGATACGGAAAACCTATGCCTCTGCCGGTCAGCCCGACGAGCCGCGCCGACGTGTAAGAAATGAGCGGAGTGTAGATCAGCCCGTAGAAAAGCAAGATCCACAGCGGGAACCCGGGCACGAGCCAGTGAGTGATACCGATCTGGCAACACACGGCGAAGAAGAAAACACCGATGGAAAGCCAGATATTCCAGTCGCCTCTGCCGGGGGGCGCGGTTCGTCGAAGCGTAGGTCGCTCGGACTCGCGCATAGCTTTGATGGCGCCATAGGTAACGGTCACTAGACCTATCACGGCGATCCCAAGCGCCGTTCCGATACCGACCGAGAGCCAGAAGTCGATAGTTGTGGACATCTGCGTCTGGAGGTACGGTGTGCCATAGGTCCAGTGTGGGAACATGCCCATCTTGTAAAGTATTGGGTTGAGGCCCAACCCGCAAATTGTCGAGCTGATGAAACCGCCCAGAACGATTGGGAATGGGACGACGAACCCCCAGAGGACGTGTCCTATGTCCCCCGACAGCGCCGACCAGGCAGCGGGCAGTATGTTTTCGGTGTTAGGCGTGAAGTCGATAAACGGAATCGGGATCAACTGGACCGGCTTCCCGAATATCACGCCTGTGACGATCGGGATGAACACGTATATGAACCCGAACAGTAGGCCCACGACCGTCCCCGTCGAGAAGACCTGCCATCGCCAGGACTCCTCCTTCGTGCCCGCCTCCGCCAAGGCGGTGGCCCCTGCAGCAGCGATCGGGGCGAACGGGAACGGCAGCCGCTCCAGGTCGGAGGTCACGCGGAAGACGGCATATCCCCCGCCGATCCAGATCATCCTGCCCAGAAACTCGTTGACTACGATAAGGATGATCGGCACGAGCCACGACATACTTATGAACGTCCGCTGCACAATGGCCGGATCGTTCGCGCGCGGCGCGACCCACGTCGGAATCTCCTTCGCCAGTTCGCCGATCTGTGGACACTGCACCAGATACTGGTTCCAGATCAAGGCGTGGAACCCGCTGTTTGCCGCTCCAACCAAGCCGCCCGCGATATAGAGGAGCATATACAGCTCCTGCTTCTTGAGGGGCTGGAACGAACGGCGGGCGATCTCGGAGAACAGGACCACCGTCACCCAAGCCGCCGCCGGGCCGAGCCCCTGCCCCGCCACCAGACCCAGATACATCGCGCCCGGCATCATGATGAACCCGACGAACAGCGAACCGATTATCGTCCGCACCGTCAGGCCGTCCTCGAATTGCTGGTGCTTGACGTCCTCCCCGGAGACCTCCTCCAGGACTTCTCGCGCTTGTTCGATATCTTGACTTTCAGCCAATTCAGCCTCGCCCCTTATTTATGGGAGTTATATTGATTTATGCGTCATAAGTCCCGCGATAAGGATGTTGTCCCGATAGAATACTGTCTCGAATCGCCAAAAAACGCAGCTGTCGCAGTAGCCTCTCGATAATGGCTCGTGCGACGAAGCCCTACCGGGCTCGTCCTATGTGACCCGCAGGCTGGACGAGCGCGCCACAGAACTCCGAAAGCACCGGATCCAGCGTTTGACGCGACTGCCTCAGGCGGTCCGGCATTCCAAGGCAGGTAACGCTCGGCATACAACACGCCGCCGGGCTATCCGAAACGCGCGAGCTACGCCGGCGCCGGGGCCGGTTCTCCGGTCCCTCCGGTCTCGCCACTCCTGGCCGCAATAAGGTATTTCTCCCGGTCGCTCGCCCGCAGCGTCCGCCAGATCAAGAACTGTTTCCGTAGCGTGTTCAGGAACCGGCGGTTAACGCGTTTCCAGTTGGATATGTCGCCGCTTTCGCGGGTGATTCTGAGTTTGACTTCAAAGACGTCCTCCATCGCGGTCGGCAGTGTCTGAAGCGTTACCATCTGGCTGACCCCCAGGTCAAACGGCGCTAACCACGCCTTGCAGGATATCTGATACGCCGTCCCGTAGTCGGTTTCGAACCGGGAGCTCTGCACATCCTGTGTAACGAAGTCGCCTATGGAGTACTCCTCATATGCCTCGAACCATTCCTTTAGGAAACTGTTGACGCCGGCCGCCTGCTCGCCGGTGACCGCAAACGGCAGCACGATGTCCCAGTTGTCGCCGACCGGATCCGGCACCCTCCATGTCCGATCCACCGCCGGGGTCGCGACCTCCGAAGCCTTCCTGGCCGGATACAGCGTACTGAGCAGCACCACAGCGACCACTATGACCGTGCTGGTCACCGCCGACATCGACGAGAAGTTCAGGTACAGTCCGGGCAGAAGCTGGGTAGCCATCAGGAGTTTGCTCACACCTTGCCCGATCACGTACCCGGCCACGGCGCCCAAGTTCGCGTAGACCATCGACTCCGCGATGAACAGGATCGCGATATGGTTCGGTGCAAGGCCTATCGAGCTGAATATGCCGATCTCGCGGACCCTCTCATAAACAGATCCGAGCATCGTATTCAGAACTATCAGGGCGGCGATCAGCACTGGAATGAAGACGTTGGAGAACCCCTTGCTGGAGCTGGCCGCGATCGAGCTGTAGCGGTATATCGAGTTGCCGATGCCGGCGTAGAGGTTCAGCCCCAGCCTGGGCATCAGTCCCTCGAGTTGCCTCTGTACTTCCTCGAACGTCGCGAACTTGATCGCTATTGACCTGACGTCGCCGCCAAGGCTCATCAAGGTGTCGTACGGCACGATGAACGTGTTCGCCGGTTCGTGGTGTGTGTACTCCCGGAATCCCGCCTCCCCGCCGGCCTGCTGTTGCTGGCTTTGTTTGCTCATCAGAATGAAGTCGACCGGCGTCAGAGGCTCGTTATCCAGGTCCTTGACCTTCTTGAAAAGATCATTCTTGATGATGGCGATGACCGTGTACTTTGCCCCACCGAACTCGACCTTGGCCTTGCCGACATCAGCCGGCGTGATGTTGAGCTTCTCGGCAATTGTATCCGGGATAATCATCGAATAGGGATCGACCGGCGTCTTGACCCGCTTCCCGTTCTTGTAACCGAACCAGTCTCCCGCAAGGAAGACTTTTCTGTTCGTAGTGTTGAAGTCCATTATCTCGGCTTCGTCGGGCATCATCCCGACCGCGGCCTTGGCGTCGTAAGACTCCGTGCCGCGTCTCAACGTAAGGAAGGACTGCTCTCCTAGCACCGTGCCGAAGAACCAGGCTCTCGGCGCGACCGGATACACCTTGCCGCGCTTGCCTTCGTTGCCGAACTCGTCCTTGAGATGGCGGTATGCAATCTCCTGCAGCGGGTCCCACATAGCGGTGCGGATCATAATGCCGTCGTAGACGTGTGTATCCGCGTCGCGCTTCGCCGGGACCTTGTTGAACCGTAGCACCGACACAATCGAGGTGAACGACAGCACGGTAAACGTCAGCAGAATGAGCGTGATGCAGGTCAAGACGGTGCGTGCCTTCCGCCGCCTCATGTTGGAGATTCCGAGGGAGAACGCGGCCGCCGCGACACTCATTCTGCCGATGTCCGCCTTGTGTATACCCGAGACGCTGCGGTTGAACTGCTTGAGCTGGTCCTCGAACTTGCCGGTTATGATCGAAATCACCAGCAAGCTGAGCGCCAGCATAACGAACGCGATAAGGATCACAAGCGACGCCTGCCCCACAATCTGGAACGCAGGGTGCACGAAGTAGAACACTATGAATAGCGCCAAGAAGATCAGGAAGAACGCCAGAAGTTGTCGTCCCAGTGTCGGGAACGCGAAGAACAACCTCTCGCAGAAGTACGCAAACGGCAGCATCAAGAACAGGTAGAATATAACCCCGTTCACCACATCCTGCGCGCTCGAAGTAACATCCGGATACGCCCTCGCCTCATAGCCCCAGGCGGCTCGGCAATATGAGTCGAACACACTGTAATTGAGCGAGTCCTTTGCCTTTTCCGCAAGGTCAAGATACGATTTGGCCGTCGCGTGCAGGGCATTGAGACCCTCGTTTACGACCCCTTTGCTGGCGAGCGCGCTCAAGCGGAACTCGTCCAGCTTCCACATGTCGTTTGCGACTTTGTACGCGGTCTCGTCGATTGTGCCGCCTTCTGTTACGTCGTAACCGATTCCCTCGGGCTGCGCGAACGGCTTGATGTAGACGCGCCTGACGTCCTCGGGCAGATCCAACGTCAATTGTATTTCCCCGCGCAGGAGCGAGGCGTTATTGTAGGACGTGCCGAACTTGGACACGCAGTAGTTCTTGCCCTTGCAGGCCGAATCGGTGTACACACCCGCGACAAACACCTCGATCGGCGTATCCGTAACAAGGCTGCGGACAACATTGGCCTTTATAGGCCTGGGCTGATTCGTCTTGATCCACACCGTCCTGGACGGCGCATTTCCGGGGAACGGTTTGGTAAGAACGGGGCCGTCAATCTCGAGTGCCTTGATCCCTTCTTGTGGCGAGGCGGGCTCGTAGTAGTTCGTGCCTGTGAGCCGCTCGTTTGCGTAGACGCCCTCCGCACGCACTACGAGCGGGTTCTCCCCGAGAACGACGGCCTTCACGTCGATTGCGTCGACGCCCGCAGTTATGATGCGCTCGCCGCCGCTAAAGACGTTTTTGACCCTGACAAAAACCTCATCTCTTCTGGGGAAGTCGTTGGCGACGCAGACCTGGCTGCTCTTGAGAGACAAAGCTGTCTGCTGGTTCGGTGCGGGCCGCAGGTAGTCTCTGCCCTTGCCGTCTTTGTCCGTGTAGACGCCGACGACCTTCTCATACCAGGGCTTGTCCAGGGTAAGAACCTTTACCAGCTCCGCCGTAAAGGTGGTATTGTGGTTGGTCTTGATGTACACCTGGCGGCTCGAGGGGCGAAGTTTCGGAAAAATTTCTCTGGAAAGCCCGATTACGCCCATAGTAACGGACGTATCCTGTTCGCCGGGGCCCAGGAAGTAATAGTTCTTGCCCTCACATTTGCGATCCAGATAGGCCCCCTGCACCTTGATCTGCCAGGTGGTATCTACCGGGATCGCCTTATCGTTAAGCGTGCGGCCGCGGACTTTGACGACGTTTGCCGGGATAACCTCGTTTCCGAGGGTGGAGTTCAACAGAAGCAGCCTGTTTGCCGCCGGCCCCGCGCTCATCACCAGCTTGAGCCGGATGCGCTTCAGCTCGTTCGAGGCACCGGTCGCCAGGGACATCGATTTCTTGGTGTCCTCGGTAAAGATGACGGCCATGTCCTCAACGTGCGGATTCTGCGGCTCCGGCACGGCGACGGCAAACCCGAACTGTCTCGGGGCACCGTTGGTGTCGCCTTCGTAGATCGACAGCCCCGTGAGCGCCCTCAGCGACTGCGGATCAACCAGGTCATAGACCGAAGTCGCCTTGCAGTCGAAAACGATGATGGGCATGTCTTTGTAACCGGTTGTGATCGGGAAGCTGGTCGGGTAGAAC
>JBMFPI010000056.1:4469-13264 GCA_049969195.1 Armatimonadota bacterium | reverse complement strand
GGTGGAGTTCAACTGCCGCTTTGGGGATCCTGAGACCCAGGTTGTCCTGCCCCTGCTGGACGCCGATCTGGCGGAAATCTGTCTTGCAGTTGCCGAAGGAAGGCTCGACGATGTCGCGGTCAACTGGTACAATAGCAAAGCGGTTTGTGTCGTTATGGCGTCGGGTGGCTATCCGGGCGACTACGAGAAGGGTAAGCCGATCACGGGGATCGAAGAGGCTGAGAAAGCCGGCGCGATCGTCTTCCACGCCGGGACGGAAGTCAAGGACGGCAAGCTGGTCACATCCGGCGGCCGGGTGCTTGGCGTGACGGGACTCGGCAGCACGTTCGGAGAGGCCATCGAACGTGCGTATGCTGGCTGCGCCGCGATTCACTTCGAGGGAGCCCATTACCGGCGCGATATCGCACGAAGAGTCGCTTGATCACGGACGATAGACTGGCTGGAGGTCGCTGTGACACAACGCAAGCCCAGCGTTTTGGACGATTCGACGTTCCTCGACCGAGCTGGGAGGTGGCCGAAAATGCGCACATTAAATAGCCCGATGTATTGGCCGTAGTGTTTTCGTCTGGCTTGTATCTTTCCGATTCATGAGAGGAGTTATCCGTGCCGGGGAAAGTCGCAATACTGATGGGCAGCAAGTCCGACGCCGAGGTGATGAAGGCGGCGTCAGAGGCCCTCGACGAGTTCGGGGTCGAGAACGACACGTTTGTCATGTCGGCTCACCGTAACCCAAAGGATGTTGCGGAGTTTGCTTCGACGGCAGAAGAAAAGGGTTATGAGGTCATCATCGCGGGAGCCGGGATGGCTGCGCACCTTCCGGGGGTCATTGCGGCGCTGACGCCGCTCCCGGTCATAGGCGTTCCGACAAAGTCTGCCGCACTCGGAGGTCTCGATTCGCTGTTGTCGATTGTTCAGATGCCGAGCGGGGTGCCGGTGGCTACGGTTGCCATCGACGGCGCAAGAAACGCTGGCATCCTGGCCGCCGTGATCCTCAGCGTCAAGTACCCCGAGCTGAGGGAAGCCGTCAAGAAGCACAAGGAAAAGCTTGCAGGGAAAGGATAGTTACCGGCGCACTGAAAGGGCGAGCGGGAGTAGCCTGCTGGCGTTTTAGCGATGAGGAAGTGAGGTTACAGCAGTGATCGATCGCTACTCGATGCCCAAAATGAAAGCCCTCTGGAGCGAGGAATCCAAGTTTCAGAGCTGGCTGGACGTCGAGATCGCCGTTTGTGAGGCCCAGGAGCACTTCGGCGCGATTCCCCGAGGTGTCACCGACAAGATCAAGGCCGGGGCGAAGTTCAGCGTTGAGCGGATAGAGGAAATCGAGCGGGAGACGCACCACGACCTGATTGCGTTCGTCAAGTGCGTGACGGAAAACCTAGGCGAAGAGGGACGGTATCTTCATTACGGTGTCACCAGCTACGATATCGAGGACACCGCGATGGCGCTGCGCTTGCGCGCCGCCTGCGATATCATCATCGAAGACCTCGAGAAGCTGGCGGAGGTGATCGCCCGGCTAGCAAAAGAGCACAAGATGACCCCGATGATCGGCCGCACTCACGGCGTCCACGCCGAACCGATCACTTTCGGGTTCAAGATGGCGGTTTGGTATTCGCAGGTGCAGCGCGACATCGAGCGGATCAAGAACGCGCGCGAGGTGATCAGCGTCGGCAAGATATCGGGCGCGGTTGGAATCTTCGGCAACGTGGACCCGCGCGTGGAAGAGTTCGTCTGCAAGCGACTGGATCTGATGCCGGCGCCGATCTCGACCCAAATCATCCAGCGGGACCGACACGCGGCCTTGCTCGCCCGGCTTGCGATCGCGGCATCCACCTGTGATGGCCTGGCGACCGAGATGCGTAACCTGCAGCGCACCGAGATCCTCGAGGTTCAAGAGATGTTCCTGCCTGGGCAGCGCGGTTCCTCAGCAATGCCGCACAAGCGCAACCCGTGGCGGTTTGAGTCTATCTGCGGCCTTGCCAAGGTGGTGCGCGGGAACGTGATCCCGGCGCTGGAGAATATAGCAAGCTGGCACGAGCGCGATCTGACCAATTCGTCGGCGGAGCGTATCATCATCCCGGACACATTCCTCGCAACTGACTTTATGATCCAATCGCTGACCAGGCTCCTGGACCGGCTGGAGGTCAACGTCGATCGGATGAAGCGGAACCTGGAAATGATGGGCGAGCTTGTCTTCTCTGAGCACGTGCTGCTTGCGCTGATCCGAAAGGGCATGTCCCGCGATGATGCGTACAAGGTTTGCCAGCAGGCGGCAGCGAAGTGCTGGGATGCGGGCAGGTCGTTCAGACAGGTGCTGGGCGAGTATCCGGAGGTGACCTCGCGCCTGTCGCCCGCGGAGCTGGACGAGTGCTTTGACCTGGAACACCATTTGAGGAATGTGGATGTGATATTCGAAAGGCTGGGTTTGGCGTGAGCTCTTCATATGCTGCGGGAACCACGCGCGCACGATGCCCGGGGAGATGGGATACCCCGGGGGATCCAGCGGGGAGCTAAGATGGGCCCGTCCATCTGGGAATGTCCCTGGGAAACCGGCAGTAGGGCAGCGTGCCCCAGTCCATTGCGAGCCTATCGGCAGCAGGAAGCACTGACAACCGAGGTTTGATAGCTGTGACAAAGGTGAACGTGTACGTGACTCTGAAACCGTCGCTACTGGACGCGCAGGGAAAGGTCGTCCAGGGGGCGCTGGAGAATCTGGGCTACTCGAACGTCGCAGGCGTGCGGATTGGCAAGTACATCGAGCTTGAGATCGATGATGGGGACAACCGGCTCGAACAACAGGTGGATGAGATGTGCCGCAAGCTCCTGGCCAACCCCGTGATCGAGGATTACCGGTTCGAAATAGAGAGATAGGGTGCGTCCGCAATGAAATTTGGCGTGATTCAGTTTCCTGGTTCGAACTGCGACCAGGACGCGTACTACGCGATCCGCGACGTGTTGGGGCAGCCGGTCAGCTATGTCTGGCATCGGGAGACGGACCTTTCCGGGTACGATTGCGTCATCCTGCCCGGCGGATTCAGCTACGGCGACTATCTGAGAACCGGGGCTATCGCTCGGTTCAGCCCCGTGATGAATGCCGTGCAGGAGTTTGCGGATGCGGGTGGATGCGTGATCGGAATCTGCAACGGGTTCCAGATACTGTGTGAGGCCCATATGCTCCCGGGTGCGCTTCTTGCGAACAGAACCCTGCGCTTTCGATGCAAGTATGTTAACCTCCGCGTTGAGAACGATTCCTCCGACTTCACCCATCTCTGCAAAAGAGGCCAGGTGTTGAGAATTCCTATTGCCCACCATGGAGGATGCTACTACTGCGAGCCGGAAACCCTGGCGCGCCTGGAAGAAAACGACCGCATCCTCCTGCGTTACTGCGACGAACAGGGCAATGTCACCGAAGATGCCAACCCCAACGGCTCATTGGCGAACATAGCTGGCATCATCAACGACAGGGGCAACGTCGCAGGCATGATGCCGCACCCAGAGCGCGCGGTGGAAGACCTGCTTGGCAGCACTGACGGCGTTTTCATTCTCAAGTCAATCGTGGAGAGGCTTTCGTAATGGCTTCAGTTGTCGAACCTGGAAGCAGGACGGTTCACAATACGGTTCCTATCGATCCGGCGGTCTACCGGGAGATGGGGCTCAACGACGAGGAATACCGTAGGGTGGTTCAGTTGCTCGGCCGGCATCCTACTTACACCGAGATCGGCATGTATGCGGTAATGTGGAGCGAGCACTGCGGGTATAAGTACTCCCGGCCGATCCTTAAACTCTTCAGGAAGTACAAGGAGGCCATCGAGGGCTCCGGCCTGGAAAACGCCGGGATCATCGACATCGGCGACGGCTTCGGCATAGCGATGAAGATGGAGAGTCATAATCATCCGTCTGCGGTCGAGCCATTCCAGGGAGCAGCGACGGGGGTCGGCGGGATCCTGCGCGACATCTTCACCATGGGGGCGCGCCCGATTGCATCCATGAACTCGCTGCGTTTCGGCAGCTTGGACGACGCTCGGAATCGGTACCTATTTGAGCACGTGGTTGGCGGGATTGCCTTCTACGGCAACTGCGTGGGCGTACCGACGGTCGGAGGAGAGGTGTACTTCGAGGAGTGCTACTCCGGTAATCCCCTGCTGAACGCTCTTTCGGTCGGCCTGTTGAGGCACGAGAAAGTCGCCTACGCACGCGCGTCCGGACCGGGCAACCCGGTGATGCTGGTTGGGTCGCGCACGGGTCGCGACGGCATTCACGGCGCTACCTTTGCATCCGTAGAACTCGGGCCGGACTCGGAGGCACGCCGACCCAATGTTCAGATCGGCGACCCGTTTACGGAGAAGTGTCTGATAGAAGCGACTCTCGAGGCGCTGAAGACCGGATGGATCGTCGGGATTCAGGACATGGGTGCTGCAGGCATAACGTGTTCGACCTGCGAGACTGCGGCCAAGGCGGGCACCGGGATGAAGATCGATGTCCGCAAGGTGCCGCTGCGCGAAGCCTCGATGACGCCGTATGAGATCATGCTCTCCGAGTCCCAGGAGCGCATGCTGGCCATCGTCCAGAAGGGCAAGGAAGACGAGGTCGGTGCGGTGTTCAAGAAATGGGGCCTGAATGCGGTTATCATCGGGGAAGTGACCGACGACGGGCTGATTCACGTCTACGACCGCGACGAGCTGGTTGCGCAGATACCGGCCAAATCCCTTGCCGACGAGGCTCCCACCTACGAGCTGGAAACCGAGGAACCCGAATACCTGGCTCGCGTTCAGAACTACGATCTTTCTTCGATTCCCGAGCCGCCGGATTACAATGAGGCGCTTATGAAGCTCCTGGCATCGCCGTCCATCGCTTCGAAAGAATGGGTCTACGAGCAGTACGACCACATGGTTCAGACAAACACCGTCGTCCTGCCGGGCTCGGATGCCGCGGTGATCCGAATTCGCGGCACAAAAAAAGCCATCGCGCTCACGACCGACTGCAACGGCCGGTACTGCTATCTGGATCCTTACATGGGCGCCAGGATCGCCGTGGCGGAGGCGGCACGCAATCTGGCGTGCACCGGCGCGCGCCCGATGGGCGTTACCGACTGCCTCAACTTCGGCAACCCGGAAAAACCGGAGATATTCTGGCAGTTTAGACGGTGCGTAGAGGGGATGGCAGAAGCGTGCGAGTTCTTCGGCGCGCCTGTTGTGAGCGGCAACGTCAGCTTCTACAACGAGACGCCGGAAATGGCGATCTACCCGACACCGGTAGTCGGAATGCTCGGATTGATCGACGATGTCGACAAGCGCTGCACCGCCGGATTCAAGCATGAGGGCGATGTTGTCGCGTTGATATCGGGATGGCGAGCTGGGGAGGTTGCATCTTCCGCTGGGCGTGCGGGCTCCTCCCCGGGCGAAGTCGGAGCAAGTGAAGAATCTGTGTGCCTGCTCGATTCCTTGGGGGGAAGCGAGTACTTGAAAGTGATCCACGGGCTGGCGGTCGGCAGGCCGCCGCTGCTGGATATGGAGCGTGAGAAACGCGTGCATCAGGCGGTGCTCCGGGCTATCGACCGTCGGCTTCTGAGTTCGGCGCACGATTGCTCGGACGGAGGTTTGGCCGTAACGCTTGCCGAAGGGTGTATAATGGGAAGTGTAGGAGCATCGGTCTCACTTCTGGCGAATTGCGCACCTGCCGCAGCGCTTTTTTCAGAGGCGCAGTCGCGGGTTGTCGTCTCTCTTCCGGCCGCGAGATTGGGCGAGCTGCGAGAGATCGTGGACGACATGCAGGCGGAAATTACGGTCCTCGGCAAGGTCGGCGGAGATAGGTTGCGCATCGAGATAAACGATGTGCCTGTTGTCAACGTTGAAGTAAGTGAGATCGAAGCCGTCTGGCGCAGTACAATTGCGCGCAAGATGGAGGCGTAGAAACTCGATCGCGATGACTCGAGATGTGCGAAAGCCCGAAACTGAGGCTCGGAAGACGCTGGTTTCGGGATCTCGCGATTGAGAACGGTGATGATCTGCATCGACAGACCGGAGATAGCCGAAGAGTGCGGCGTTTTTGGGGTGTACGGTGTCGGCGAGGACGTCGCGCGCATCGCGTTCTTTGGCATATTCTCCCTTCAACACCGCGGACAGGAAAGCGCCGGTATCGCCGCATCGGACGGATGCCGGATCAGAATGCACCGCGATATGGGTCTTGTCACCCAGGTGTTCCAAGAGGAACGGCTGGCCGAACTTCGCGGGCATATCGCCATAGCTCACACCCGCTACTCCACCACAGGCTCCAGCATCCTGCGTAACGTTCAACCCCTGGTTACTGAGTGCGAGTTGGGTTCTATTGCGCTCGCTCACAATGGTGATCTTATCAACGCATCCGAAATCCGCGAAACGATGCAGGCCCGGGGCATCGAGTTTGAGACTACCAACGACAGCGAGGTAATCATCAAACTCATAGCTACCTCCCGGGCGCCGACGCTCGAGGAGGCCGTTGTCGAGACAATGGGGCAAATCCGGGGGGCTTACGCTGTTCTGATAATGGGGCAGGATAAGCTCATCGGCGTCCGGGACCCCTTCGGCATCCGACCGCTTTGCATCGGTCGACTCAACGGGTCCGAGTATGTGCTTGCGTCGGAGACCTGTGCACTCAACACGATAGGCGCCCAATTCATTCGGGAGGTCGAGCCGGGCGAGATGATCGTGTTGGACGAGCGGGGCCTGACTGAAACTCAGGCCGTGCCCAAAGAGGGCAACGCTCTTTGCGTCTTCGAATACGTCTATTTCGCCCGTCCCGACAGCCGTATGTACGGCAGGACCATGTACGATGCGCGCCGCCGAATGGGTCACGAACTTGCCCGGGAACACCCGGCGCCCGGCGCTCAGGTGGTCTTTCCAATTCCCGACACCGGCACCCCGCACGCCATCGGGTTTGCTGAAGCGTCGCGAATCCCCTATGCCGAAGGAGTAATCAAGAACCGATACATCCACCGCACATTCATACAACCCGATCAGCGCATGCGCGAGCTGGGTGTTCGGATGAAGCTGACGCCTCTGAAGGAGACCCTCGCGGGCAGACGCGTAGTCATGGTGGAGGACTCCATCGTGCGCGGTACCACAATCGGCCCTACGATCAAAATGATCCGCGAAGCGGGCGCTGTGGAGGTCCACGTTCGCATCGCCTCGCCCCCTTACAAACACCCGTGCTTCTACGGGATCGACACCTGCAATCAGAACGAGCTGATCGCGGCCAAGCTGTGCGTGGAGGAGATCAGGCAATACATCGGCGCGGACAGCCTTGGCTACCTGAGCCTGCCTGGATTGATCCGCGCAATCGGTGTCAAGAAGGACAAGCTCTGCTGCGCCTGCCTCGACGGCAAATACCCCGTGGAGATCACCAGGGCTGCCAGGCTCGGCAAGTTCGTTTTTGAGGAGCCGGCGCCGGTTAAGTGAGAGGCATCACGCCTGATGGAAAAGCTCCACCTGTCCAACCTGGAAGCCCTTGAGGCTGAGAGCATTCACATCATCCGTGAGGTGGCGGCCGAGTTCGAACGACCGGTGATGCTCTACTCAGTCGGCAAGGATTCTTCCGTGATGGTTCGTCTTGCGCAAAAGGCGTTCTATCCGGGCAGGATTCCGTTTCCACTGCTGCACGTCGACACGGGGATGAAATTCCCGGAGATGTATGAGTTTCGGGATCGATTCTGCCGCGAGATCGGCGCGGAGTTGCGTGTTTACAGGTTCGAGCGGGCTATTGCGGAGGGTGTTAACCCCTGGAAATTGGGCACGGTCAGGTGCTGCGCTCTGCTGAAGACGCAGGCTTTGCTGAACGCGCTCGAAGAGGGTGGCTACGACGCAGCTTTCGGCGGTGCCCGTCGGGATGAGGAGAAATCGCGAGCAAAAGAGCGCGTGTTCTCGTTTCGAGATTCCTGCGGCCAGTGGGATCCCAGAAACCAGCGGCCAGAGCTCTGGAACCTCTATAACGGCCGCATCCGAAAAGGCGAGTCGATCCGCGTGTTTCCTCTATCCAACTGGACCGAGCTTGACGTCTGGTTGTACATCTATAAGGAGCAAATCCCTGTAGTGCCCATGTACTTCGCTGAAGAGCGGCCGATGGTCGCGCGCGACGGTCGGCTGATCCCGGTGTATGAGGGTACCCGGCTCGAACCTGGCGAGAAGCCGGAGATCGTCATGTGTCGGTTCCGCACGCTCGGCTGTCACCCGTGCACCGGCGCCGTCCGGTCATCGGCACGGACGCTTCCGGAGATTATCCAGGAGATGATGACCGTGCGCTACTCCGAGCGCATCACCCGGCTCATCGATCACGACCAGGACTCATCGATGGAGCAGAAGAAACGTGAGGGATACTTCTAGCCAGGGCTGCTAGTCAATTGCGGTTATTGCGACAGAATGTAGGCCCGGTGTTTTGGGCGATTCGGAGCTCTACAACTGAGCGCAAAAACCGCTGAAAACGGGCGCAGCGCAACTGCTTGCAGCTCCAATGGATTGACGAGTAACCAGGCTTATCATCGAACTCAATTCCCCGGGCTCAAGCCCGCTTCGCTACGAGCTGGTTGAGACGCTGTGGAGACATTTGACAAGCTGCTGAAGCAAGTGCAGGATGCCGACCTGCTGCGGTTTACGACCGCCGGCAGTGTGGACGATGGCAAGTCAACGCTGATCGGCCGGCTCCTGCACGACGCCAAGGCCGTCTATGAGGATCACCTGGCTTCCCTCGACCGCGAGTCCCGCAGCGCGGGGCGAGCGGAGATCGATTTTGCGTTTCTCACAGACGGTTTGAAAGCCGAGCGCGAGCAG
>JBMFPI010000056.1:0-4459 GCA_049969195.1 Armatimonadota bacterium | reverse complement strand
ATCACGATCGATGTTGCATATCGACACTTCTCGACGCCGCGCCGCCGGTTTATCATCGCCGACACCCCGGGTCACGAGCAATACACACGCAACATGGTTACGGGTGCATCCACCGCGAACCTCGCTGTGATTCTGATCGACGTCACAAACGGCGTCGCCACGCAGTCCCGGCGCCATGCGTTCATCGCCTTGCTTCTCGGGATTCCACATATGGTCGTGGCGGTGAACAAGATGGACCTGGTCGATTGGTCGCGTGAGGCGTTCGAGTCCATCCGCAGCGAATATGCGGAGTTCTGCGCCAAGCTCACCGCGCGTGACCTCGAGTTTATCCCTATAAGCGCCCTGAAAGGCGACAACGTGGTCAGCCGGAGTGCGAATATGCCGTGGTACGAGGGCCCGTCGCTGCTCGGCCATCTGGAAACCGTGCACATAGCCAGCGACCAGAACCTCATTGACTTTCGTTTTCCCGTGCAATATGTGCTGCGGCCGCACGGCGCGTTCAGGGGTTACGCGGGAACGATCGCCTCCGGCGTGGTGAGGGTAGGGGAAGAGGTCGTCGCGCTCCCGTCCGGGCGCCGCACAAAGGTTGCCAGGATCATCAACGGCTTCAACGACGTCGACTACGCTTTCCCGCCGCAGTCGGTGACCATCTGTGTGGAAGACGATCTGGACATCGGTCGAGGGCACATGCTTGCGCATGCTGCCAACGTGCCCTGGGTTTCGCGCGATATCGAAGCGATGCTTGTCTGGATGCACGATGAACCGATGCGGCTGGATCGGCAGTATGTCGTGAAGCACACGACGTCTACTGTACGCGGCCGCTTCACGGAGCTTGTTTACCGAATCGATCCCGACACCCTGCACCGGCAGGCAGCCGAGAGCCTCGGGCTGAACGAGATCGGCCGCGTGTCGGTGCACCTCTTTCGCCCGATACTCTGCGATGAATACGCACGCAGTCGGCAGACCGGTTCGTTCATTGTAATCGACCCGATTACGAACTTCACTGTCGGCGCGGGTATGATCATCGACCGCGCACATCCCTACGCCGCGCCTGCCGTTGAGCGCAACATAACTCGCCATTCCGGCCAGGTCACACTGCGCGACCGCGAACTGGCTCTCGGCCAGAAGCCTGTCACGGTCTGGCTCACAGGGTTGAGTGCGTCCGGCAAGTCGAGTATCGCATATGCTCTCGAAAAGAGGCTCGTGGAAGAAGGCCGCGCTTGCTACGTTCTTGACGGCGACAATGTCCGCTACGGCTTGAACCGCGACCTGGGGTTCTCCGCCGCTGATCGTTCCGAGAATATCCGCCGCGTCGCCGAGGTCGCCGGACTTATGAATGAGGCCGGCCTGATAGTTATAACGTCTTTCATATCCCCGTTTCAAGCCGACCGCGCCAACGCCCGCGGGATTATCGGCGAGGAGCGATTCATCGAGGTCTTTGTAGACGCGCCACTACAGGTCTGCGAGCAGCGCGATCCGAAAGGCCTCTACGCAAAGGCCCGCGCGGGCGAGGTTCCGGACTTCACCGGCATATCCTCACCGTACGAACCGCCACAAAGCCCGGATTTGAGATTGGAGTCCGGTCGCCTGACGGTCGAGGAGTGTGTGAATGTATTGTGTCGGTTGTTGAAAGACCGGCGGGTACTGGACTGAACGGATGGACCCTCGCACATCGAGCGTTGCGGTTGTATTGCTCTTTGCTATCCCGATAGTCCGGGAATCGGGCAGTGCATCGGCGAACGATGAGCTGAGCCGGCCGGTCGAAACGGTCTTCCCGCAAATACCCGTGCGACCCGAGCGAGCACCCGGCGGATCGCGTGTGATGAAACTCGTCTCCGCGATGCCTGCGGCCGAGCGCGAGACGGTGCTCCTCGACGAGATAGAGCGCGGCAGGGTGCCTGAGTTTATGCGCAGTTTTGTGACTGTCGAAATCGGCGGCAGGGATGCGGATGGCGTGGAACACAAGATAGCGTTGAAGGTGGCGCCGGATTATCTGTGCGTCGGTTCCGACTCCGACTTTGTCCGCACGCCCCTGACCCCGCAGACCGCACAGGCGATCGGCTACGCATTCGGCTGCTCCTTGCCGACCCGGCTGATCGTGGATGCCATTTACAAGCAGGCCGAGGTCATACTTGAGCCTACGCCGCTCGGCGAACCCCGCGGGGCCGTCGAAACGTTCTTGCGACACAATTCGATCATCGAGCAACAGCGCGCACGCGGCGTCACACGGGATCACGCTCGGAGGGATTCAAAGAAGGCCGAAAACGTGGGCCATCGGGCGGGGCCGGTGCCTGGTGCATTGGTTGCCGGTATCAAGAAAGACGTAGTCATCACCAACGCGCTGAGAGACAGGCCCGATCACGTCGCCATCTACGGGTGGCACAAACTCGATGGTCGGCCGATCCAGCCGCTAAGCACTGTGCATACCGCAACCTACCTGGACTATAGCCACGGCATCCGCCTGATCGCTCGGACAATTCTGGTGGACGGTCAGCCATACGACCTGTGGCAGGTTCTGCGGGACCCGAAGCTGTCGTACCTGCTGAGCGACGAGGGGCCGATAGCTCAGCCGCATTACTGAGCCCGTCAGGGCAGATAGCCCAGTTCGCGCATGTCTTGGTGCAGGAAGTCGAAGTCGTGAGCTCCGTCGTCCGTCTTCCAGCGCCCGACTGCATCGGGGTTCACGGGTATTCTGACAAGCCGGAACCCGAGGAACTTCTCCAGCCTTGCCAGTGTTCTTTCCTGATCAAGCACGAAGTCCTCGAACCGCACCTCTATCATATGCCGGGGGGCAGGGGTGGCTTTCAGTATCTCCCGCTGGTATTTCCAGCTAATTGCCCTGCGGAGACGGGTGTCCTCGGTATGCTCGTACGGGATGCCGAAATCGGCCAGATCGTCGGTGAGGTGCGGGCCGAGAATCGAGTCCCGCGGGTCGCGGGTCCAGAGGATGTAATAAGCCTCAGGAAAGAGACGCACTATCCAGGGATAGACAAGTGTGGTCTCCGGCAGCTTCCAACCTCGGGGCCCGGCGCTGTGGGCCAGCACCGACGCCAGGTATGACCGCACCAGTTGTTCGAATGTCGGGTCTATGGGCATCGTTTGGAGCTTCGAGAAATCCCATTGGACGCCGCCCTTGTGCACAACGTGTTTGGACATCACTCGGCAAGCTTCGTACATGTCGTCCGCAGGAACCAGATCGTATGAGGCGTTCAGCATCGCTCCCATATAGACCCCGCTCTCCACGAGCGTCTGCGACATCGCGCGCGTGCCACCGTGCCCTCTGCCTATTATCGTGATCAGCATAACGCCACCATTATATTCTCTGGTCCCGCCCGGACTCAAACCCCGGGCACCTCTTTCCGGCAAGACGCCCCGGAAGATAAAGGGGGCCGCGGACCGCTCCGGGGGGCGTTACCCTGGTCTACTCAGAACCGCCGAAAACGCGCCTATCACAACGGCCTCAAGTCGGGACAGTTCAGTTTCGTAAGAATCACGTCAGGCTGAACTTGCTCCAGCATCCAGGCGCCGGATGGATGGATCCTGTATCAAGTTCAGGATGACCGGCTCCTGGGCGTTTGTGCCTGCAAGACTGAACTGATGCGAGGCCTGGCTTGACACGGGGCCGGGTTCGCGGTTTAATAGCATCGACTTGATGGAGGCTATATGGCAGAAGAAGGCGCAACCTACAAGGACGCTGGCGTTGACATAGAAGCGGGTGAAGAGGCGGTATTCAGACTCAAAGAATACGCGCAGTCCACTTACACCCCGAACGTGCTCACCGACATAGGGGCCTTTGGCGGTATGTTCCGACTTGCCGCGAGCGGCCTATCTGATCCGGTCCTTGTCTCCTCGATCGACAGTGTGGGGACCAAGGTGAAGATTGCGACCATGATGAACCGCTACGACACGGTGGGCATCGACATAGTCAACCACTGCGTGAACGACATTCTCGTTCAGGGCGCGACGCCGCTCTTTTTTATGGACTACTACGCTACGAGCAAACTCGTGCCGGAAAGGGCGGCGGAGGTAGTCAAAGGGATGTCCGATGCGTGTCGAGAGGCCGGCTGTGCGCTTCTGGGCGGCGAGATTGCGGAAATGCCTGGGGTCTACTGCGAGGGCGAGTTCGATGTCGCGGGCTGCATTGTTGGTCTGGTGGACCGCGGCCAGATCATAGACGGGTCGCGGGTCCGGCAGGGGGACGTCGTAATCGGCCTCGCGTCGTCCGGGCTCCACACAAACGGTTACTCGCTGGTGAGAAAGGTGTTGTTCGAGGACAACGATTACAAGGTCGATCAATACGTCCCTGAGTTGGGCGCGGTGCTGGGCGAGGTCCTGCTTATTCCGCACAGGTCGTATCTGAAGCCCGTGCGCTCCGTGATGAGCCGTTACGAAATCCACGCAATGGCGCACCTGACCGGCGGGGGGTTCTACGGAAACATTCCCCGCGTTTTGCCGAGCG
>JBMFPI010000055.1:0-13288 GCA_049969195.1 Armatimonadota bacterium | reverse complement strand
GCGGTCGTGTTGATATTCTGGCCGGGGGGGCTGCCGTTTGCAATTGCTGTCGGGGCTTTGTCGGTCCTGGGGACGATGGAGTTCTACGGCGGCGTGCGCCGAATCCGTGTGAGACCGATAGAGTGGGCCGGGCTGGCCGCGGCGGCGATGTTCGTCGTATCGGCGCGGACCTATGAACGTGGCAGTATCGGCGCGATCTTTCCGGCTGTGCTGACATCGCTGCTGGTTTTGTGTTTGCTGAACGAGCTTGCACGGACTCGTCGTTTTCCGGTCGTGAACATCGGAGCAACGGTATTCGGCGCGATGTACGTCGGCTGGCTCATCTCGCACCTGGTTGTGCTGCGCGGGATTGCGGGCGATGTAACGGTCGGGTCTTTTCGGGCGTCAGCCGGCGCATCGCTGGTTATGTACGCGTTCTTGTGCACCTGGGCCTGCGATACGGGAGCGTATTTTATCGGCAACTTCTACGGCAAGACAAAGCTCGCGCCAAGGCTAAGCCCTGGAAAGACGGTTGAAGGATCGGTCGGCGGGCTGGTGAGCTCGGTTTTGGTAGCAGTGGTGGTTGGCGTAGTCATTAAGCTGCCTGCCGTGCATTCTCTTGGACTGGGGCTGATGATCGGTGTGCTCGCGCAGCTGGGCGACCTGAGCGAATCCGCGATCAAGCGTGAGATCAGCATCAAGGACTTCGGCACGATCATTCCCGGCCACGGCGGGATCCTGGACCGCTTCGATAGCCTGCTTTTCTCAGGGCCTGCGGTCTATTATTACACCGTGATGTTTCTCCACAATTGGCCGTAGCGGATGCTGTTGCAACAGGCGCGTTTTGGGCCGTTCTGCCGCTTGGTTGGGGAGCGTCAAACGGCCGAAAGCGCTGCGTTTGAGTTGTATCGCGAAGACCTCGGGCCGGCCGGACTACGCGCGCCGCATCCTGAAGTCGCGGTTAGCGGCGCGGCGGGCGATCTCCTGGGTAATCTCCGGCTGGTAGTAAAAGCCCGGTATGCCGGTCTCGTCGGTATCGAGACCCAGACGGCCGGCAAGCGCTTCGCAGGACTCGAATGAGTCGTTCATCAAGGCGAGCCAGCGGTCCAACTCAGATTGCATCTCGTTCAGCAACGTGCGGGCTGATGGGTCGTCAACCAGATTTCGAAGCTGGTACGGGTCGTCGGCGTCGTTGTAAAGAACCCAGGGGCGATCGGCGAACCGGGCGTAGGTGTAATCTCTTGTGATCACGCCCCGCCATGGATCGGGCGACGGGTTGGTGGCCTTCGTGTAGAAATAGATCGGCGTCGAGTCCGGTCTAGGACCATCGCGGCCCAGGATCATATCGGGATAAGCTGTACCCTCTGTCTCGGGCGGCGCGTCCGAGCCGTAGATGGCAAGCAGACTCGGCGTTACGTTTACAAGGCCAAAGGGCGCGTCTTCCTCCCGGCTAGCGGGAATCACGCCGGGCCAGCGGGCGATAAACGGCACGATGACCGACTCGGCCCACGGTTTGGATTTCCACCCGCGGCCCTGGCTGAAAAGCATGTCGCCATGGTCGCTGGTGAAGATGACCAGCGTATCATGAGCGAGGCCGAAATGGTCGAGGGCGTCCATCAGCCTGCCGAAGTTCCAGTCGAGAGCGGTGATGTGCGCGTAGTAGCCGGCGATGATCTCCATATTGGGCTCGATCGCGTTCGGGCGCGGTGGGATCGATGCGGGATCGTACATCTCGCGAAACCGGCTCGGAACGTGGTTGTAGGGACAGTGCGGCGGCCCCCAGGACAGGAACAAGCAAAATGGCCCGGCGGCGTGCTGAGACTGGCTCAGGTAGTCGATCGCAATGTCGGTCTGGCTGGTGGGCTCGTAGCAGTCGATCCAGATCGGATCGGGGGAGTCGTGATAGTAGAACGACTCAAAGTAGTTGTGGTTGCAGTTGGCGGCGGCCCAGTATTCAAACCCCTGCCTGCGTGGGCCGGGCGGGGTGAAAGCGCCGCGGTCCGGGCCGTCGAGGTGCCACTTGCCGATGTAGGCCGTCCGGTAGCCTATTTCGGCAAGCGACTTTGCTATCGACGGTGCATCTGTTCGCAGCCGGATGTCGTTGCCGACAACGCCATGCGAAAGCGGGTGCAGGCCGGTGATCAGAGAAGCCCGCATCGGAGAGCACAGCGGCGCGTTGGCGACCGCTCGGGTAAAACGAACTCCCTGCCGGGCGAATGCGTCCAGGTTGGGTGTGATCACCGACTCCTGTCCGGCATGCCCGAGTGAGGAGCCTCGAAGCTGGTCGGCGAAGACGAAGAGGATGTTGGGCCCTCTATCCACTCCGCTAGGCATTTGCAACCCGCGGCATCCACAGCGGCTGATTGCCGAGCTGAGCGTGTATCAGCTTCAGCAGGAGGTTGGACTTGAGTGCGGCATGCTCAGAGTTGGACCAGAGGTTGTTGATCTCGCCCGGGTCAGATTCGAGGTCGAACAGTTCGCCGTAGTCGTGGTTGTAGTACACGGTGATCTTATATCGCCGGTCGATATACGTGATGGCGTATATAGTGGTTGGTTCGTGTCGATTCTCGACGATTACGTGATCGCGTGCCGATTCTTTCTCCCACCACCAGACCTCGCTCTGATCGACCCCTGACATAGTCCGGGGTATCTCCAGTCCCGCGATTCTGAGGAACGTCGGCGCGAGATCAACAAGGCTCTGGAGGGCATCGCAGGTTACGACCTTACATGCCTCGCGTCGCTGGGCGGGGCGGTGGGGGGGCGCTTCGCCGCGCTCGGCATGGCGTGGAGTGCGCACGATGAACGGGACTCTCAGCAGGTCCTCGTAGTGGAACGCGCCCTTGGCAGTAAGCCCGTGCTGGCCGAATAAGTGACCGTGATCAGTGGTAAACACGACGAGGGTATTGTCCGCCAGGCCGAGGTCGTCCAGTTTCTGAAGGATGCGCCCGATATGCTCGTCCATAAGCGTGATCATACCGTAGTAGGTAGCTATGTCCTTCGCAAGTTCCTTGCGGTTCCTCAGGTGCGAGTGAAATCCGTGCATCGCGAAGCCGCTCTCGCGCCACGGCGCGAAATCGGGCTTCTGCTGCTGGGTGAGCTGGAAGTGCGGTGGGTTCTTGTCGTGCTCGCCCGGCGTGACGCAGGGCACCGTAATCGCCTCCGGATCATACATAGTGTCGTAAGGCGCTGGCACGAGATAGGGCGGATGCGGGTCGAAGAAGCTCGCCCACAGGAAGAAGTTTTCGCCTTTTCGGGCGTACTGTTCCATCAGGGCTGACGTGCGCTCGGCGATCCATCGGTCGTAGTGGAATTCCAGCGGAAGAGACCATCGGCCCCGTTGCGGCGGGTGGTTGCCGGTCGGCGGGCGGAAGTGATCCCGCCAGTTAGGAAGGCCGTTTTCCTCCATCCAGATGGCGTAGTGCTGGCCGACGTGCCCCTCATCCGTGTGATTGCGCGCGAGTTCGACGTGTTCGAACCCGTAGAACGGACCGTGGAAGTTGCGCCAGAAGTCCAGGTCCTGCATTATCGGGTAAGATTCTAGCGAGGGAAACTCCGCGGTCCCGGCCAGCGGCTGGAAGTGGGCTTTACCGACCAGTGCCGTGCGATACCCCGCGCGAGAAAGCAACTCCCCAACGGTCAGCTCGGTCTCCGGCAGCTTGGTTCCCAGAGACCAGGCCCCGTGCTGGCTTGGGTAGCGACCGGTTATGATCGAGGCGCGGGTTGGGGTGCACGTCGGATTGACACAGTACGCCCGTGTGAACAGGACGCCTTCCGATGCCAGCCTGTCCAGCGCGGGAGTGCGTATTTCGGGGTTCATGATCCCCAGCGTGTTCCAGTGCTGCTGGTCCGATGTGATCAGTAAGATATTGGGTCTGCGTGTGTTCATAAGCCGTGCCAATCAGTGCTTCAGGCTGTTGCGACAGGCGGTAAACCGGAGATTTTCCCGCTCAGTTGAGGGGCGTCGAATCGCCGAATGCGCTGGGTTTGCGTTCTGTCGCAATGGCCTGTAGTGCTTGGGTTCGGGTTAATCATAACATATCCCGGTCGGAAGGAGGGAGATCGGGCGAGAACTATAAGCTATTTATCAGGAATCAGGAGACGGCTGCGGCAGTCGGCCTTCTGCGCAGGTTCTTGTGATAGGTGCATTTTGTCGCAATGGGTTGCTGCGTTCTATGGCTACTGCTTGGATATCGTCAGGCGCGGCTCTGTCGCCGTTCTCCGGTATCGGAGGGGGCGAAATGCCAGTTGAGAAACCGGTGCTGCTCGCAATGATGTCCGCGGCCGTCGACCGGCGCAACAACGCCTACGCACCGTACTCGGGCTTCCGGGTCGGCGCTGCTGTGCTTGGAGGGTCGGGAAAGGTTTACTGGGGCTCAAACGTCGAGAACGCCTCGTACGGGTTGACAGTTTGTGCCGAGCGAGTGGCTATTTTCAGAGCCGTCTCGGATGGAGAGAGCGAGATCAGGGCGGTTGTAGTATGCACGGGCGAGGGCGAACCGCCTGTCCCTTGCGGTGCGTGTCTGCAGGTAATGGCGGAGTTTGCTCCAAAGAATGAGCCGCTCACAATTGTCGCTTGCTCCGGGGACGGCACCTATACCGTGGCCGACCTGGAGGAATATTTGCCCAGGCCGTTCACCCTGAATCGGTAGAGCGTGCGGTTCGGCCCGGCAACTTCAGGTGCACGGGCGGATGAGGTCACTGCTCTCGCGCGCGAACCCGGCGTATTAGGCGATTCGAGGCTTCCCAACTAAGCGGCACAATCGCCGAGAATGTGCCTATCGGGACAGCCTGACGGGCAGATAAGAGCGGTAAGGGATCCGGGAGGCCCACTCTGCCGCGCCCGTGCAGGATAAACACGCCGGGCACAGAACATAGCCAAATAGCGCAGGAATAGAGGGCAGACAGCGTGGAGGTATTCCCTGTTAGAACAACCGAGCGCCATCAGTTCGTTGACATAACCGCCCAGGTGCAGCGGTGCATAACCGACGCGGGGTTCGAGGACGGTCTGGTGTGCGTCTTCGTGCCGCATACGACTGCGGGGGTAACGATCAACGAGAACGCGGATCCGGACGTAGTCTACGACCTGCTAAATACACTCTCCCGACTTATCCCCGAGCGAGCCGGTTACAGGCATATTGAAGGGAACGCGGATTCGCACGTCAAGTCCAGCTTGATTGCCCCGTCACTGCTGGTTGTCGTGGAGAAAGGGCGCCTGCAGCTCGGGACGTGGCAGGCGATCTATTTCGCAGAGTTCGACGGCCCGCGCAACCGTCAGTGCTGGGTCAAGATGGTTCCGGGGTCGTAGAAATGCGTCGAGGTGCCCGGGATGGCTGATGTTTCCATAGCCCGGGAAGCTATTGCGATAGGACGCAACCTTGTGTTTTCGGCAATTCGATGTTCTTCAGCCAAGCGGGACAGTAGGCCAAAACGCGCCAATCGCAACGATCTTCAGCCCAGCACTTCAGTTCCTTGCGTGCTCGCCGACAATTATTCTCGAGGGATCGCCGTGCGTGCCCGGCGCTGGGCTGCCGAGTGAGAAGCGACGCGAATAAAACCCGAGTCCGAATGCAGAATATCCTGCTTCGCCGACGGGCTACGCGAACGGTGCCCGTTAAACACGTGTTGTTACAGGAGGAAACCATGAGGAAATTACTTGCAATGGTCTCTTTGGTTGCGCTGGCGACAGCCGGAGCTAGTGCCTCGGACTTCGACTTCGGCTCGACCGCGCGATCGACCGCGATGGGTGGAGCCGGGATTGCGCTTGGGGACGATTCCGGAACGCTCACTATGCTCAACCCCGCGGCGCCCGCCTGTGCCGGAGCGCGGTTCCGGTTTATCTTCCCGGGCCTTACGTTTCACACTACCGGCGCTACATTCGGCGACCTGGCGGACCGCCTTGACAAGATCGGCGGCAGCTCGGAAGACGCGCTCAGCTTGGTCAACGACTTCGCAAGACAGAGGACTACTCTCAGCCTGGGCATGGTCACGGGTATTACCGGCCCGATGGGGGTGACCGTTGAGGCGCAGGCCAACGGGATAGTGAATCCAAGTGCCGAGGCGTCGAAGTGGGCGTCTGCCGCGCAGCAATTTTCGGACACGCGGAACCTGAACCTGAGCACCCTGCAGGCGACACTCAACAACAGCAACTTCGACGCGGCTGTCTCAGCCGCGCTTGCCGGGAACACCAGTGCAGCAGACGCCGCGTTCGACCGCTACCTGGACGATCTGAACCAGACCTACGTTAACGCCAATGTGGCCTACGGTCCGGGCTTTCTGATCGGCAAGGGGTTCGAGACCGCGAACGGAAGGCTCTGGCTGGGAACAAACGTCAAGGTTCTGGTAACTCAGGGCAAGACCTGGCAGATCAGAGGTCAGCGGGTCGGTTCGCTGCGAGTCTCCGGCGGCAGTGTGCTTGCGGACCTGGATTTCAGCGCAGATGAGATTCAGGACAACAAGAGAACGACTACGATGAAGGCAGACGTCGGCATGATCTACAAGCCGAACGACTCGGTGTTGCAGTACGGCCTCGTGGTCAACAACTTCATCAAGCCCAAACTAAGGGGGCTGACCGAGTCGCGAGAAGACTTGATGATCAGCGGAGGCATCGCGGCTGTTGTCGGTCGCAGTATCATTGTGGCAGCGGACCTGGTGAACATCACCGGTGCGAACGGTGAGAAGGCCAAACTGAGGATGGGGGCAGAGTTCAGGTTGGGGCGGCTCTTTGCCGCTCGTGTCGGCTATTCCGGAAGCCAGTGGACCACGGGCATTGAGGTATTAGGCATCAACATCGCTTGGGCCGGACGCACGGCACAGTTCCTGACGAACGTGCTGAAGTTCTAGGCCGGTTCATTCGTCGGTTCGGGCGCACTGAGGACCAGTACGGCTTGTCTGACCGAATAGCACAGAGGTTCTTGCACTAGAACGCAAACCCGGCGTTTTCGGCGGTTCAACCTCCCTAACCAGTCGGGAGAATCGCCGAAAACGCACCTTTTGCAACACCCTGTTGAAAGCGAGGGTCCGGTTCCGCCGGAATCACGTTACGCCGAACCTGTCCCGGCATCTAGGCGCCGAACGAATGGGTCCTGAACCGAGTTCAGAATGACGTGGTCGTGGGTGTATGCCGTCTGCAACGCTGAACTGATACTGTCGGTAGCGTGGGTTATGAGTCGAGAGCGGGGTCGGTAGGTAAGCCCCCGCTTTTCGCTGTTAGGCCTGCGCGCTGCGCAGAAACAGCTCCTCTGCGTATTCGTCTGTGACCTCGACCGGGTTTGTATGTCGATGCGACGCGTAGCGGGCCATTGCGTCGCGCACAGCCGGCCAGTCGGCGGGCTTCAGGCCGAATTGAGAGAGACTGCACGCGAATCCGCCGGAACGGCACAGTTCCTCGAGCTTGCCGGCCGGGTCTTCGGAACCCATCGCGCGCTTGACCTCATCGTACGCCGACGGCGTGGACTGGATGTTCAATCGTATTGAGTGTGGCAGAAGCGCGGCAACGGCCTCGGAGTGGCGTATCCCGCCGACGACGCACACGGCCGGCGAGAGGCTGTGAGACGCTCCCATCCCCCGCTGCATTGCAAGCCCGGCCAGATACGCACCCATCAGGCAGGCGAGCCGCGCGTCAAGATCGTCGGGATCGGTCTGACATCTCGGCAGGCCGGACGCCAGTTTCTCGATCGCGGCGAGCGCGACGTGACGCGTGTATGCCGTCGAGTTCGTCGATACCGCGCTTTCGATGGCGTGGGAGAAAGCGTCCATAGCGGTCAAAGTGGTCAGAAGCTTCGAGCAGGTGGTCGTCAGTTCAGGATCCAGGATTACGACGTCCGGTGTCATAAGCGGGTGAGATATGCTGCGCTTGACCCCGACGCAGGTGTTGGTCAGGACCGAGACGCGCGTTGCCTCCGAACCGGTCCCGGCCGTAGTGGGCGCGAAGATCTGGGCAATGGGCGGACGTGTGATCTCCCGACGCTTGAGCTGGTAGTCCTCAGTGAATCCCTCGTTGACCGCAACCACGGCCGCTGCTTTGGCGCAGTCCATTACGCTGCCGCCGCCTATGGCGATCACGATGTCGGCCCCGCTTGCCCTGACGAACGAGGCAAGTTCGTCTACCATATCGACTGTCGGCTCGCTTGTTATGGGGTCGGCAAGTTCTGCTGGCATTCCGCGGCGGTCGAGGTCGTCGAGGAGGCGTGCTACTCGCTCGGAGCCGTGCAAATGGCAGCCGGTGACGACGACCGCCCGAACGCCGAGCCTGGCGGCCTCGCCTGCAATCCTTGCGAACGTGCCCGGACCGAAGTGTGCAATGGAGGGACTGGTTATCTCAAAAACGCTGGACAGCATACGGACTCCCGCGTCACATGTTAGCCGGCGTTAGCCGGCTACGCAAGCCCGCGCAATACCCGCTGCGGACAGGTACCACCTCAGTCTTGCGGGCGCAAACGCCAGGCACCACGTCATCCTGAACTTGATTCGGGATCGATTCCAGGGGCGCCCGGATGCTGAAACAAGTTCAGCATGGACGTGATTCCTGGGGGAACCTGAAGTGTCCCAGTTAGAGGTTGCTCTTCAGCTGCGTTTTCACCGATTCTCCAGCTTGGTTTAAGCAGCGTCGAATCGCCGAAAACGCCGGTTTTGGGTTGTATCCCAACCAGTTCTTGCTGAGGAGTCAGAAGACATTCAAAAACCGCTCGATCCGCTCAAAACCCCATTCTTCTGGCGACGCCCGCCATCTCCTTGATCATTGTGTCGATCACCTCGACGGGCTTGTCGGTGAATCGCGGGTCGGTGGGCTTGATCATTACGGACTCCTCCCACTTGGGCAAGGCTTCCCGAGCCTGTTTGAGGCCGGCTACATATCGCCTGTGCCAGTCGGTGGCATCGGACTTGCGCATCGGCGGAATGCCTTCCGGACGAACTATCTGCTTGAGCTCCCAGAGAGCTTTGATTGCGCGGATGTAACCGTCGATCACCAGGCTCTCGTAGAGTATGCTCGGAATGCCAAGCTCCCGCGCAAGCTTCACACCTTTTGCCGCGGCCTTGACGTCCTCATCGAGCTGCTTCTCGTCGGGAATGTTTCCCCAGGAGGAAGGATAGGCGTCCCACAGAATGAACCCCAGCGGCGGAAGCTCTCCCTTTTCCAACCTGGCGGCGACCGGCCCCGTCGCCGCGCGCAGCTCCTCATTCGGGAAGCCAGAGCCGTACACGTCCCAACCTACCGGCCCCATTGTTTCGCTCCATTCGGCAAACTTCTCCGGGTCCGGATAGCCCTGGCGAACCGCATAGGAAAGCGCGAACTCGCGCGGTGTGCGACCGTTAAGATTCCAAGTCCACTCTGCGGCGGCCTCGACGTTGAATCGGTAGTAGTGCACTCTTGGGGTGGCGTAGCCGAGCAGGCCGGACAGCCCTTTGTTTATAAACTCCGACATCCGGTAGTGGATGAAATCAGCGCCAGTGAAAGGCTCGCAGAAGCCGACAGTTGGGCTGACGTTGGGCACGACGCCTACCCACCTCCCGCGGGCAGCTTCCTCCGCAATGTACTTGCGCAGCATTGGTCGGCGGAACGCGTTGTAGGTCAGGAGGCTGTGGTAATAGGCTAGCTCTACCTCAGGGGGTAGCTCTCGAAACACTTTATGATTGCAGAACTCGGTGGCTTCAGCGGTCATCACGCGAAGCGTGAACTTGCGTCCCAGCCTTTCCTGTGCCTTTCGCCAGGCGGCCACTATCGAGCGCGCCTCGAGTACCGGCCAGGGTTCGCCGCTGGCCTTGCATTTTTCGCACTGGCAGCCAGGCTGGTTATTGAGGTTTTCGGTCATCCAACAATCGATGCTAGTAACGTGCGGTAGGCTGGCAAGCTGCACCATCCACTCCGCAAGCCCCTCGGCTACCTCCGGCTGCGAGTAGCACATCACGCCCTCACGAGCTGCATCCTTGCCTTTGGCCTGCGGGTAGGCCGCGATTATGCTGGCCCCGGATTGTTCCAGATGGAGGATAACCGGGCTGAACTCGATTCCATACAGCGGGCCCTCGGTTACAAGCGGCTCACGTTCGGGTTTGAGCCTGGCATAGAGCTTGCCTTTCTCGTCCACACCGAGCGCCGAGATCTGCTCCATCAGGTTCATCTTCCGGTCGGCAAGCCACTTGAGGTGGGCGAAGTTGTCGGTCCCCCAGAGCCCGCGCTTTTGCATGTCGGGCCAGTCGGTCACTTCGAGGATTGGGATTACCAGCTTCGACTCAGACTTTCTTGCGTTCACCAGTTGCTGCAGCGTCTTCGCCGCGTAGTAGATTCCTCTAGGCTCAAGCGCGATCAAGCGGAGGTTCTTTTCGTCTGGAGCGACGATGCGATAGGCTTGGTCTGGATTCTTGAGTGCTTTGAGCGGTTCGGCCTCCGGACCGCCCAACACCAGTGTGACAACAAACGCCGGGGCATACCCGGCCTGCTGCGGCATCGTAAAAAGCTCCCTCAACTCTTTGACGGCCTGCTCCGTGACCATGTCTTGCTTGCCGTCGTAGACGACCATCGCGTGTGCCGGGTTGACCTCGACCTTCCCGGTTATCCTGATGGACTTGGGGAGCGGAACGGTATGCCTGATCCAGTTAGTGGCGTCTTCGGTTGTTATGGTTGCGCACCGGACGTCAGACGCGCTGCCAATCCCAACGATAAGGGCAAGCGCGAGAACGACTGTGTTCCTCATCATCTGTGTCGCCTCCGAAGCAATTGTGCTTATTCCTCAGGCAAGGCTGTTGCGACAGGACGCGCCAATCGCAACAGCCTATCCCGTTGCCCGAAACGCTCCCCTAGTTTCCGTTTCGCTCGGCGGGTGGAAAGCCGACCGGGCCTTCAGACCGGCGCGCTCGCCGAGCCTGCGAGTTTCTGAAGTGCGATTTCGCTGGCTTTCTTGCCCGAGATGAGCATTCCGCCAAAGATAGGTCCCATTCTTGGCGTGCCGAAGTACTGCGAGCATGCCATTCCCGTGACAATCAGCCCGGGGTAGACTTCTCTCGTGTTCTCAATTACGGCCTGTTCGCCGAGCTGAGCGTTCATGACATCTTCGCCCCGGATGTCGAGTATGCCGCGCTTGACCAGGCAATTTAGCACGATGGCTTCGTGACCCGTGCTGTCCATCACGATTTTGCTGCGGAACGTCAGTGGATCAACATGGAGATTTGCCTGTTTGTATGCGGTGTCGTTGACGACAACCCCGGCAAGCTCCCTCTTCTCGTTGAAATAAACATCCTCCACGGCGTGCAAATTGAGCAGGACAGCGCCGCTCTCGACGGTTTTCTTCACTAGGGCGGCTGCGAGGAGAACCGACGGCACGACCAGATAGCCGTCGCGCTCTACCGCATGGACCCCGATTTCCTCTAGTATCGGGCAGGCATCTTTTTCTACAACTACGCTGTTGAAGCCTTTGCCGCCGCCCCATATTCCGCCGCCGGGCGACAGACGTTTCTCGAGTATGGTGACGGACATGCCCTGTCCGGCCAGCGTATAGCCGGCAACCAGACCGCTTGGCCCGGCACCGACTATGATTACGTCTGAGTCCAGAGCTTGTTCGAGCCGTTCAAAGTAGTCCCGGAGGATAATCCGCGAGACCTCGAGATCGGAAACTGTCGATTGCATTTCTTGTTCCTCCTGTTCTCTCACAGGAGTGTCTGGCGGGGGCCCGGCGCCGTCCGCCGAAACTGCAGGGAAAAGACCAGCCGCATTCCCTACGCCGGTATTACCCGGATCAGGTTCAAAGGGATCTCCGACCGACTCGGAGTCTCAGCCGTGCCCAACCAGCACCCCTAGCGGTTTGTTACGTATAAACACGATAACACATAGGCCTGACCGAGTAAAGTGCGCCATTCTCAGGAGCTTATTGCCATAGAACCCAAACCGAGCATTTTCCGCGATTCCTGGTCGTGCGGGGCATGGTGCCCCGGACGCAAGTTGTATGCAGGGCGAACGACTGGGATAACGAACCCCGCAAGCCAGCAAGGGCGCCAAGAGCCTCCAGGCTGCAACGCACGGAGTATACCACCCTCGCTCCGACCCTCTCCCGTCAATGGAGAGGGAGTTCCCGCAGCACACGCTCACTGGAAACGAGCCTGCCGTAAGAGCTTGCTGCGGAACCGTTATTCTGAGCGAAACGAAGAATGACCGGGCTGCGTGGAGATCTATTGCTGGGCCGTGGACAATCTCGGAGCTGATCGCAAGTGCGAGGGGGCTCGGGACAACCCGAGCCCCCTCGCATATTCACTTTTTCACTCTTCGATTGGACCCGGTCCACCTGGCCCTGCGTCCAATGAAGAATGATAAGTCTAGCCTTACCTCTTCGCGTTGCGCCAGGGAACCGGACTTCTTACACTATATGGTGTATCCACTTTCCAGGCCGTATTTATCGGCCGTGGGTGCTAATTTGCGTAGTACTTTGGAATTATGGCAGCGGGACGGGTAATCTTCAGGAGGGTGCGAACGGCCGGCGCACAAACGGATCTGCCCAGCGAGTGTGCCCCCGCCGGGCTCGGCTTCGGGCGATGTACGCATCAGACAATTGCCGCGCCGCCTTCCGACTGCCGAGCATCAGGAATCAGGCTATGAGAGTGCTGGTTGTTGGAGCTGGGGCGCTCGGGAGCGTCTTCGGGTGCCTGTTGAGGCACAGTGGACACGAGATCGGGTTCGTCGAACCAGGTGACAGGCTCGAGGACATTCGAGTGCGCGGCCTCACAGTTACCGGCCTGTTCGGCGAGCATCGCGCGAGCGGGTTTGAGCTTTACTCCTCTGCCGACCAGGTTCCTGTCGGTGCGCACGAGCTCGTGTTGATCACAGTCAAGTCCTTTCACACTCGTGAGGCTGTAGCGCAGATTGCCCCGAGGGTCGGCCCGGATGCGCTGGTGCTCTCGCTGCAGAACGGGCTCGGGAACTATGAGACGATTCTGGACGCCCTGGGCGAGCATCGTGCTCTGGCGGGGAGGGTGATTTTCGGGGCGCAGATCGTCGAACCCGCGCACGCTCGGGTGACGGTTTACGCGGAGCCGGTGATGGTGGGCAGCCCGTCCAACGCGGTCGAGATGAGCCGGATCGAAGCGATTGCACGGGCTTTTTCAGACGCCGGCATCCCGTCGGAGCCGACTCGGGAGATTACCAGGTTCATCTGGGCCAAGATTCTCTACAACTGTGCTCTGAACCCGCTGTCGGCGCTTCTCAATGTTCCTTACGGCCGGCTTCTTGACACCGAGCCGACGCGAGAGCTGATGCGCGGCGTCGTAAAGGAGGTCTTTGCCGTAGCACAGGCTTACGGTGTGGAACTTTTCTGGCAGAAGCCGCAGG
>JBMFPI010000054.1:0-13353 GCA_049969195.1 Armatimonadota bacterium | reverse complement strand
ATAGTTCTCCACGTTCTCGCACATCATTAGCTGTCCGCCTGGAAACGATTTCTCGACAAGCAGGGTGGACAGTCTGGCTCGGGATGCATAGATGCCTGCGGTTATGCCCGCAGGGCCGCCTCCCAAAATAACGACGTCGTACGCCACGCTATCTGATCTCCCATTGACTTGAGTTGCTTCTCTCAGATTATACATTCCCGCACCCTGGGCGCAACAACGCAGAGATTCTAAACGGTGCGTTTTCGGCGATTCTCCCATACAATTGAAGCGCGACGAATCCCCGAAAAACGCGCCTCTCGCAACGGGCTCGAATAACGCACCCGCTTTGCGTTGCGGAAATCTGTTTGTTACAATAGCCCTGCAACAGAGTATCCCCGCGGGAGGTGTGGGCGTGGTCAGGGTAGGAATCGTTGACCTGGATACCCCTCGCGCCGGCATCCTGGCCGGTCTGCTGAGCCAATACGATGATATTTCCATAACCGCAGTCTGGGACGGCCGCGCCGTGCACCCTCAGGGTTACGCCGCTGGTTTTGCGGCCGAGCACGGGATCGAGCACGCGTGCGAGTCGATTGAGGAAATGGTCGGCCTGGTGGACCTGGCTTTGGTGCTCGGTGTGGATTGGGACTTTCATTTGATGCGTTCGGAGCCATTTGTGCAGGCTGGCAAAATGGTGTATATCGATTCGCCCGCGGTAGGCAAGGCAGCCCACTGCGCTCGTCTGCTTCAGTGGGAGGAAAAGGGCGCTCGGATTATGGCCGGGGGTGCTGCGCGTTTTTCCCGGGAGGTGCGGGACTTACAAAGCCGGATCAGCGAATTCGGCGAGATCGTGAGCGTGTTCGCTAGTGCGCCGCCGCACTTCTTCGCACGAGGGATACTCGTAGCCGAGGTCGTCGGCGCACTTGTCGGGCCGGGTGCAAGGGGTGTCAGCTTCATCGGCTCCCGAGGCGACACTTCGCTGTTCCTCGTTGACTATGACGGCGGGCCGGTGTGCATAATCCAACTCGCCTCGCCGGGGCACGATCTCTGCATCTCGGTGTGCGGACAAACGGAAAGGGCGATGATATCTGTGGGCGAGGCCGATGCGTCGGGGCTTGCAGGTGCGATTGTCGAGTTCGCCCGTACCGGTCGTTCTCCCGTTGAGCTCAAGCACGTCATCGAGGCCGTGCGGGTGATGATCGCGGCCGGGTGTGCCAAGGGACACAGAGACCGCGTCTACCTGCACAACCTGGATCGATGCGCCGGGTTTGACGGGTGGGAATACGCCGACGCTTTTGCTGTGGCCGCGCGCTCGCAGGCGTCGTAGGATCTTTGTGCAGGACCGCCCTTCCTGTTCCGTGCTCTTGCGATAAGCACGTTTTCGGCAATTCCCTCTCTTGGTTGAAGAGCGCCCAATGGCAGACGCCCGGCTTGTGCTCTATAGCCTCAAACTCACGTTCTATCACCAGAATTTCGAGCGGGCTGCTTGCACACCGACGGGCCTCCGAGAAGATGCCGCAAAACTCAACAGAAATACTTTGTGAATCCTGCCCCACATCTGGAATAACTCCCATGGCACAAACAACCATCTTTTCCTCCTTCCCTCCGGGCTTCGCAGATGCGACTGGCGAAGCCTGTTTTTTTGCCTATCGACGCCGGGACAGCATCGGCAAAAGGCGCCGACTTGTCGGTTCAGTTTCCCGCGAATGCTACGCCGGGCGCAGGAAATGTTACCCTGGTCGCGAGCGGCAGAAAGTCCAGCTCAGCTAGAATCACGTCCTGCTGAACTTGTCTCAGCATCCACGCGCCACAGGCATCAATCCTGAATCGAGTTCAAAACGACAAGGCCCGAGGCGTTTGCGCTCGCTAGACTGAACTGATACTCGAGGGGATGACATTTCCATAAGATTTCACTCACTCTTATGGCCGTCGGCCGCCGGCTGAGAGGTTGTTGTGACAAAACCCGGCTTTCCTAACTGCCCGGGCCGTTGACTGAGGCGGATCTATGGGATATGTTGATTATGCTGGCAATGAACAGGTTCCGGCGACTGAGGGGGTGCAGACTTGAAGGTTTTAATAGCGGTTATCATACTTGCAGGAGGCGCGCTGGGCACGGTGGGTGCGGCTGAGCCAGAGTGGATATTCTCATCGCACGACCCCGGCGGCTACACAAAGATCGAGCAGGCCGGCAAACGCGGGTGGCTGGTGGTCACCGTGGCGATAGGCCACGATCCGTCAAACTACTCCGGTGACAACTTCTCGTTCTACTCCAACCGCGGGCACGGGGTCATTGTCCGACTAAATAACGGCTACGGCTCCGACGGGACGCTACCATATCAGTCGCAGTATCAGAATTTCGCGACGCGCTGCGCGAACTATGTCGCCGCCACGCAGGGCGCCGACATCTTCATCATAGGCAACGAAACGAACCTCGCGCGGGAGTGGCCCGGCAACGTCAACGGCGACCCTAACACGGGCGAGGCCATCACGGTTGCCCGCTACGTAGACTGCTACAACCGCTGTTACAACGCCATCAAGGCTGTCAGGCCCACTGCGCAGATAATGCCTGCCCCTGCGGGCACCTGGGCTCCGCCGCTCGACGGTGTCTACGGCCCCAACCGCGGGATTGAGGGATTCCTTGACTACTGGGTCAACATTCTCAACGGCATCGGCGCTTCGAAGATCGATGCACTCGGGATTCACGCGTACACCCACGGCTGCGACCGGGCGCTCGTGACTGACACCTCCAAGATGGGGCCGCCCTACCAGAATATCTACTACAACTTTCAGGTCTATCGCAACTATATGGCGGCGATACCCGCATCGATGTGCTCGAAACCGGTCTACATCACCGAGTGCGACCAGAACATCGAGTGCGCCGATCCTCCTCCCACGCCCAGGCATACCTGGCTCAACTCGAACAATGGCTGGGTCAAGGCCATCTACGCGGAGATAAACTCGTGGAACCAGAACCCCGCGAATCAGAAGATCCGATGCGTTTCCCTTTTCCGCTGGGACGATGTTCCGGAGGGAGAATGGTCTTTCGGGTTTTCCAACCGCAGCGGCGTCATCGCTGACTGGCTGGAGGCTATGGCAAACGACTACCGCTGGACGACCACCCCGGGCACGATCTCCGGATACGTCCGCGACCTGTGGGGGAATCCGATCGAACAGGCAACCGTCGCGACTACAACCGGAGGCTATTCAGCCGAGACCGACCCCTCGGGAGCCTACAGTATGTCCGTCGCGCCGGGAACTTACACGGTCACGGCTGTGAAACCCGGTTATTGTCTGCAGACGGTCTCCGGCCAGAACGTGTCTTCGGGACAAAACACACTCGTCGACTTCAGCCTGGTCGCGAGCTCCAATCTGATCACCAACGGCGGCTTCGAAAGCGGGTTCACAGGCGGCGTCGGAAACGGGTGGAGCTCCTGGGTCGGCTCCTGGAGCAATCCCGTTTCCTGGGCCGACTCCACCGACGTCTTCCACGGCGGCGCGCACGCACAGCGCTGGGGAAGATCAGATGCGAATCCGGTCCACGGGGGAATATGCCGCTCAGTTTCTGTTACACCCGGAAAGCGCTGCGATCTCGGCGCCTGGCTGCGGTTCACCTCGACCGACCCGGGCGCCTGGATCGAACTCGGTTACGATCTCACGGGCCAGACCGGCGATGGTGAGGCCTCCACTGTGTCCTACACCAAGTACGAAAGCCGTGGGCAGAACAGGTGGATGCCGGCCTCGCTGACCTTTACAGCAACAGGGCAGGCCGTATCGATATTCACCAAGTTCGGACACGTGAACCAGATCGGAACAGGGCCTTGTTGGGCCTGGGTGGATGATGTGACGTTCGCTGAGTCTGCAGGAGCTATAAGGGGCTGTGTGCGGGACCCGGGCGGCAGCCCGATCAACGGGGCTACAGTCTCGACCACCTTCGGCGGGTATTCGACCACGTCTGGCCCAGACGGTTCCTATGTACTCACAGGAATCGCGCCGGGGACCTATTCGGTTGTCGCGTCGAAGCCGGGCTACACCTCTCAAACCCAGTCGAGCAAGACCGTTAACCCCGGCCAGGTCACGAGTGCGGACTTCACGCTGAACCCGGTTAAGACTTTCAGCCGTGTGAGCGACGTAAAACTTGAGCCGGACGGCACGTGGGTGGAAGTGTCGGATGTGGTCTGCAGCAGAAGATCGAGCTCGACCTTGATGTTCGTCCAGGATGCGGACCGAAGCTGCGGGATCAGGGTAACTGCCGGGGTGGGAACTATCCCCCCGGTATCGGCGGGCACAAGGTGCACGATCCGCGGTCGGCTTTCAACGCTGTCGGACACTCGACGGATCACCGATGTGACCGTCACCCCCGGCTCAGTCGGCACCGTTACGCCGGTAGCGATGACTGGCAGAAGTGTCGGCGGATGCGACTTTTTCTACGACCCGGGGCCGCCGGTCTCCGGGCAAAAAGGGATCCCCGGGGCAATCGGTCCGAACAACATCGGGCTTCTGGTGAAGGTATGGGGTCGGGTGCTGGACGCGCCGTCCGGCGGAATCATCCACATCTACGAGGGCAGCGTTGCCGGCGGGATCCCGGTCAGACTGATGAGCGGGGTCACCGCGCCGGCTCAGGGGTCGTATGTCTCCGTGATTGGGATACCGGAGCCGGGCGGTTTGCTTGTCATGCAATCGGCCGACATAAGAAACCACTGAACCCGCATCCTCAACCCGCAGCGCCAGCACTGCAAGCGATCTGACCCGGAGACTGTTGCGATAGTACTCCGGCCTGGCATCGTCGGCAATTCGACGTTCTTCAAGCAAGCGAGACAATCGCGGAAAACACTTCTATCGCAACAGCCTGCCGTGAGAGACAGTTCAGCTCCGTGGGAATTACGTCACGCTGAACTTGCTTCAGCATCCGGATGCCGCGGATATGGATCATGAATCGAGTCCAGGTTGACTGGCCCGCTGGCGTTCGCGCTTACAAAACTGAACGATACCCTGCTGTGCAGTAGCATAGCGCGGGCGAGACGCAAGTAGTATAATATTGCCTGAAAGCGATCGGGCAGGGCAGACGTACGGATCATTCGTCGGCTTTGCCAAACTGGCGAATAGTTCGGGCCAGGAGGCTTGAATGATAAATACTGAACCGAAACGTACAACCGCATTACCAAATCCCTACGAACCGCAGCTCGCAACGATTGAGAAGATCATCGACGAGACCTGGGACACTAAGACTTTCCGGGCCGTGTTCAACGACGAGGCCTATCGTGAGAGCTTCACATACGAGCCGGGGCAGTTTCAGATCGTGTCGGCGTTCGGGATCGGAGAGGCGACGTTCTGTTTGACATCGGCGCCGACGCGCAAGGGCTTCGTTGAGTTCTCGGTCAAGCGCGTGGGCTCAGTCACGACGGCGTTGCACGAGATGTATGAGGGACAGATCGTGGGTATCCGTGCCCCGCTCGGCAACCACTTCCCTTACGAGCAGTGGAAGGGCAAAAACCTGCTGTTTGCCGGCGGAGGTATCGGGATGGCGCCAATGCGCTCGCTTCTGAACTTCTGCCTCGACAACCGTTCTGACTACGGCGAAATAACGGTAATCTACGGCGCGCGAACGCCGGGCGACCTGTGTTACCGATATGAGTTCGACGAATGGAGGGCCAAAGCCCGGCTCTATCTGACGGTCGACCAGGGCGACGATGAGTGGAAAGACCACGTCGGCCATGTTCCGGGCTACCTCAAGGAGCTGGCGCCGAAGCCGGACAACACGATTGCCATTACGTGCGGCCCGCCGATTATGATAAAGTTTATCCTGCCGGAGTTTGCCAACCTGGGGTTCGCCGACGAGCAGATCTATACTACTCTTGAAATGAAGATGAAGTGCGGGATCGGCAAGTGCGGGCGCTGCAATATAGGCAGCAAGTTCGTCTGCATTGACGGGCCTGTGTTCAGCAACGCGCAGCTCAAGGAGCTGCCGCCGGAGTTCTGAGTCGGCGGTCCCGAGAAAGCGCTCGAACGGCCGGCGGAACTTGAACGTACCGTCAGATTGGGAGTGAAGTTCAGTTCTCCCGGAATGTCATGCTGAGCGTAACGAAGGATCTCTGCGGTGCACCGTGATTCTTCACCTCAGGCTGTTGCGATAGGAGCGCTTTCGAGGATTCTGACGGTTAGCTGTCGCATGTCGAATCGGCGAAAACGCCGGGTTTATGTTCTATCGCAATAACTTCGACGCTTCGGCAGGATTGAATGCGTCTTAGAGACTTGGGGCGTTCTGCGGGCGGACTTGGGGCGGGGCGTCCATTCGCTGGAGAGTGAGAAATGAGCGATTTCGATATCGACCGGCGCGGTTTTCTGAAAGGAGCGATGGCTGGGGCCGTCGTGCTGCTTACTGCCGATGTGCTCCAGGCGGATGAGCCGGCCAAGACCGAAGAGAAGCCGATACCCGGCCCGCCGGTGTCAGTCGGCGTGATAGGGCTTGGAGCATGGGGCCGTCAGCTCGCGGTGACGCTCGCCAAGCTGCCGTCTGCCAAACTCGCGGCGATTTGCGACAAATACCAGCCGTATCTTGACCGGGCTGCCAAGGCCGCACCGAACGCGGCTGCATTCACCGACTACCGCAGGGTGCTGGATTCGAGGGACGTGGAGGCTGTGGTAGTCGCAACGCCCTCGCATCTGCACAAGCAGATCGTGCTCGAGGCAATCGCCGCCGGCAAGCATGTTTACTGCGAGGCCCCGCTTGCTGTGACCGTCGAGGAGGCCGCAGAGATCGCGCGCGCGGGCAAGGGCTCGAGCAAGGTGTTTCAGGCAGGCTTGCAGGGCCGATCGAACCTGCTGTACAAGCACGTTGAGAAGTTTGTGCGCAGCGGTTGCCTGGGCAAGACGGCCGCGGCGTATGCGCAGTCCAACAAGAGGCAGCAGGGTCGGCGAACGGCGCCGGACCCGGAGCGAGAAAAGGATCTCAACTGGCGACTCTACGCGGCGACCTCGGCAGGCCTGATCGGCGAGCAGGGAATCCACCAGATCGACCTCGCGAACTGGTACCTGAATGCGCTTCCGGTCAGCGCGATTGGGTTCGGGGCAATAACTGGCTGGAACGACGGCCGCGAAGTCCCCGACACGGTGCAATGCGTGATTGAGTATCCGAACAACGTGCGCATGGTCTACATGTCCACTCAGGTAAGCTCGTTCAGCGCGGAGTACAGCGTGTTTCAGGGAAGCGATTCCACACTTGCACTGCGCGAAAACCGCGGGTGGATGATCAAGGAGGCCGACTCACCGCTGCTGGGTTGGGAGGTCTACGCCAAGAAAGAAACCTGCTTTGATGAGACCGGCATATGTATGATCGCCGACGCCACAAAGATTCTCGCACAGCACAAAGAACCGGGCAAGGAAGGCTCGGTGTCCCCTGAGAAGGAGCCCGTATACTGCGCGCTGGAGAACTTTACACGGAGTATTCGCGAGGACTCGAAGCCCGCGTGCGGCGCGCTCGAGGGCTACGAGGCCACCGTCGCGGCGGTCAAAGCCAACGAAGCTGTGGTCAGCGGCAGCAAGATTACCTATCAGAAAGAGTGGTTTGAGCTTTAGGAACCAACCTCTAAATTCTGCAAAGGAGAGCTTGAGTTGAAATCGCAACCGGATGACAGGGGCATGTCCCGCCGAGAGTTCATTCGCAAGGCGGGAACAGCGACGGCTGGAGTGGTCGCCGGATCAATGATGGGCGGCAGATTGCTTGCGCAGGCCGCCCCAGCGCCCGGCAGAGTGATCGGGGCCAACGACCGGATCAACATCGGCTTCGTGGGCGTCGGCGGAATGGGTTCCGGCCACGTGAATATGGTGAAGCAGCTCTCACAGGACCAGAACGTGCAAATTGTGGCGGTCTGCGACGTGTGGGAGAAGCGCCGCCAGGAGAACAAGGACCGGGCCGGCCTCTCCGACAGCCAGGTCTACAGCGACTACCGCAAGCTGCTCGAAAACAAGGACATCGACCTGGTCGTGATAGCGACGCCGGACCACTGGCACGCGCCGATCGCGATTGCGGCGATGGAGGCCGGGAAACACGTCTACGTCGAAAAGCCGATGTGCCGCTATCTAGACGAAGCTCTCAAGATGCACGCCACAGCCAAGCGCACGAAGCGCCTGGTTCAGGTCGGCTCGCAGGGCTGCACCGACATCAAGTGGCACAAGGCCGGAGAACTCGTAAAGGCCGGAAAGATCGGCACCGTCCTTTCCGCTCAGGGCAGCTATCGGCGAAATAATCCCAACGGCGAGTGGAACTACCCCATAGACCCCGGTATGACTCCCCAGACCTGCGACTGGAATATGTGGCTCGGGAACGCGCCGAAACGGCCGTTCAGCCCGGAGCGATTCTTCCGCTGGCGCAAGTTCTGGGACTACGGCACGGGTATAATCGGCGATTTGTGGTCCCATAGGCTTCACCCTTTGATGATCGCCCTCAACTGCAACGACTTTGCCCACAGAGTCGCATGCGTGGGCAAGGACATTTGCCACACGGATGAGGGCCACGGCGAGCCGAGGGACGTCGCAGACGAAACTCAGATGATGGCCGAGCTGCCAAGCGGTGCGATCATATACCTCGCTGGCTCTACCGTCAACGAGCGCGGCCTCGAGGACCTGATCCGCGGAAACAAGGCTACAATGTTCTTCGGAGGCGGCAAGATCCAGATCCGCCCGGAGCGACCCTACGCCGACGAGATCGAGGAAGAGGATGTCTCCTACGAGGGTCCGGGAGAAGATCAGAAGGAGCATCACAAGAACCTCTGGTACTGCATTCGCAACAACAAGGAACCCAATTGCAATATCGATCTGGGGCTGAGAGTGCAGGTTATAGTTTGTATGGCGGAGGAGTCGTACCGCAAGAGCAAGATGGCGATCTGGGACCCTGCTAAGCAGAGAATCGTATAAGGGCCGCCCTCGCCCGACTGAATCACGCCAATAGCTTGCCCGCGCGGGACTTCCACGTTGAGTAGCCTGATCCGGCGCGTCTTCGCCGATCGGCGCAAGGCTGACGGGTGAAGGGGCAGGTAGTGAGCCGGCTCAGACCCGCGTGTCGCGTGTAGCGGGGTGGCCTTGCGGCCTTGGCGTGGCCCGCAGGCGCTTGCGACATCACTCAGGTTGTTGCGACAGGTACGTTTTCGGCCGTTCTCCTGCTTGGTTGAGGAGGCTGGAACCGTGGAAAACGCGGGGGTCGGGTTCTATCGCAACAACCTCACAACGTTACGCCGCACACCATGAACAAAGAACGCCAACTTTTTGGGCTCAGCAGGACTGTGTTCACGCTCGGAATCGTGAGCTTCCTTACCGACGTATCGAGCGAGATGCTGATCCCGATCGTCCCGCAGTTTCTGAAGTTTGTGCTGGGCGCCCCTGGGGAGATCATAGGGTTGATCGAGGGGGTCGCCGAGAGCACGGCATCGCTGCTGCGAGTCTGGGCCGGGTACCTGGCCGACAGGTTCGGTCGGCCGAAGCTGTTGACAGTGATAGGATACGGGCTGTCCGCGGCCGCCCGGCCATTTCTTCTGGCGGCGTCGATCTGGCCTCACGTGCTCGCGATACGCTTTGTGGACCGGTTCGGCAAGGGAATTCGCAGCGCGCCCAGGGACGTGCTCTTGGCCGACGCGACTGACCAGGCCGTCCGCGGTCGGGCGTTCGGTTTTCACCGGGCAATGGACACCGCCGGGGCGACGCTCGGCCCGCTGCTCGCCCTGCTGATCGTGTGGCTGGTGATCGGAATGTCGCTGCCCGAGAAGATGGGGCCTGAGCACCGCACCGTCTACACGCTGATCTTCCTCGCAGCCACCGTCCCCGGGCTGCTCGGCTGGCTGGTGTTGATGATATTTGTTCCCGAACGCGGGACCCCTAGTTCCGGCTGTGCGGGGAAGGAGGGGAGCTGCGAAGGACAAAATGCGCCACGTCGAAAAGGAGCCGTCCCAGGGCCGCAGGCTAGACCTTCGATCAGGCTGTCGGAGTTGGGACGGCCGTTTAAGGTATTCCTGGCAGTAGTGACACTCTTCTCCATCGGCAACTCCAGCGACGCATTTCTCGTGCTGCGTGCGAGAAGCGAACCGATCAACATGGGGTTCCTGACGTTCCTTTGGGTATATGTGGCTTTCAATGCCCTTTCGGCAGGTGTGGCTCTCAGGAGTGGCATACTCTCCGACCGGATCGGGCGCAAGCCCGTTGCCGTTGCCGGGTGGCTTGTCTTCTCAGTAGTATACTTCGCCATGGCCCGGGTCACCACGCCGACGGAAGTGTGGATCTGGTTCGTCGTGTACGGCATCTACTACGGCATGACCGAGGGGATACTGCGGGCTTTTGCGGTGGACCTGGTCCCGAGCCATCTAAGAGGAACGGCAGTGGGCGCATATTACACATTTGCCGGCACCGCGTTGTTGCCGGCAAGCCTGATCGCCGGGTTCCTATGGCAGAACGTCAGCCACGCCGCCCCCTTCTATTACGGTGCGGCGACATCGGCCCTGGCGGCGATGCTTTTGGGATTACTTGTGAAACCGGAAGCTCCGACGGCCCGGTAAGGTTTGCACCGCGCAACAGCTTCCTCCGCGGACCTGCATTTTTTGACCGGGGATCCGCGCGGACTTGGTACGAATCGGCATTCCGGACCGAGGTTGTCGAGATAGAACGCAAGCCCACCGTTTTCGGCGATTCGCGGTCTCTCAACTAAGCGGGGGAATCCTCGGAAACGTGCCCACCGCAGCAGTCCTTGGCCAGGCCGTCATAACCTTTGAAGCGGGCGGAAAGCTCCGGCAGCCACGATTCGCCGAGCACGAGCAGAGCAGTAGACAAGGCATCGCAGTCCGCGCCGGACGGACCCCACACCGCAGCCAGCAGTGTATGCGAGACGGGCTCTCCGATGCGCGGATCAATCACGTGACCGTATCGCTGCCCATCTCGCCGGAACGACCTGCCGTAAACCGCCGAAACCGAAAGAGCCGAATCGCTGAGCAAGACACGGCAGATTCTATCCACGCCGCCGCGAGACGCAGGCTCAGGTCCGCCGACAGCAACCTCCCACGTTCCCAGCCCACGAACAGTGCTCGTCCCGCCGTGCACCAGGGCACGTGTCACGCCTGCTTCTCTGAGGCATTCCACGGCCCGGTCGATCGCGAAGCCCTTCCCGATTCCTCCCAGATCGATCTCCACGCCGGGCGCACGGAACTCGACGGCGAAGCTCTGTTCGCGCAGCAGGACGTGCCGTGCGCCGACAAGGCTCCTTGCGGTTTCGATCTCTTCCCTTGTAGGCACGCGCCCTTCACCGCTGAACCCCCACGCGGCCATCAAGGGTCCAATGGTTATGTCGAACGCACCGTCCGTCAGGGCTGATATCTCTATGGCGCGCTCAAGGAGGCGAAAAAGTCTTGGCTCGACCTTGACTGGCTCCTGTGCCGCGTGCGCGTTGATCCGACTCACGTCGCTATCGGGACGGAACCGGCTCAGCTGACGGTCCAGCGCTTCGATCTCCCCAAGCGCTTCCTCTCCCGCCGCACGCAGGCGAACAGCGTCGTCGTCTTCGAGTAGGATCTCAAATCGCGTTGCCATAGCAAAGGTCGCGACTTTCACAGACTCGCCTGACACCTGGTTACTCCGGCTTACCCGCCTGCAGGTTCTTGCGATAGTCACGGTTTCGGCGATTTTCCCGCGTCGTTGCGGAGCGTCGAGTCGCCGAAAACGTCGGGTTTGCGTTCTATCGCAATGACCTCGCTGTCCCTGGAAAAGGTTGAACTTCCGAAGCTGCCGTGCTACTCTTTAGCTAGCCAGCGCACAAATCAAGGCAATGCGAAGTCGGGACAAGCCCGCTGAATGCGTGCGTGTGTAGAATGCAGTCAGCATTTTGCTGCCCAAGTGGTTCTCAAAGGCATGGTTGGCTGTTGGAATCGCCGTGACCTGCATGGATCGGTCGCCTTATCAGTGCGTATCGGTCGGGCTGCGTACCGATCCGACGCGTACAGACCCGGAACTCGCACTGCTGATGGAAGATATCAAGCTGCTGATAACCGAAGACGAACCGGTCGCCCGGCAGGCGACGGCCAAACTTTTCGACTGCGAGAGCGACATCAAAGTCGTCGGAGCCGCGGAGAATGGCGAGACTGCGGTCGATCTTGCGCGCTCTCTGATGCCGGATGTCGCCTTGATGGACATTCGTATGCCGAAACTTGACGGCATCAGAGCCACGCAAATAATTAAGCAGGAAGAGCCGAGGACCGCCGTCGTCATCCTGACCATGTACGACGACGCAACCGTCTTCGACCCGATCAAGGCGGGCGCTATAAGCAACATTCTAAAGGTTAGCCCAGTTGAAGACGCCCTGGAGGCGGTGATGGCAGCCTATTGAGGGAAAGCGATGATGGCCCCGGCGTAGCCGCGCGTGTAATGCGTTAGTTTGCCCGTATTCGCAGGGAACGGGCTGCCGATATGAAGCTCTTCGCGGACCTGACCGACCGTGAACGTGAGGTCCTCAAGCTAGTTGCCTCCGGCAAGCGAAACCGCGAGATCGCCGAGGCGCTTTTCTTGAGCGAGCAGACCGTCAAGAACCATATGTCCAATATAGTCTTCAAACTCCAGGCCAACGATCGCACCGAACCGGTGCTGTACGCAACCAGACACAGCCTCGTGGAATGACCACACAACCATAGCCGGGAGGACGGAGAAACCGAAATGAACGAAGTTCCTGTCGAGGTGAGAAACATCAGCGGCGTGGTCGGGAGAAGACCAGTGACGGGCGGCGGGCCGATCGCGCAGGGTGCCGCGCCCCAGGGGTCTCGGTTCGCGCTCTTCGACGGCGCCGGGCAGGCCGTGCCTTTTCAGAGCCGGGTCATCGCTAGGTGGAAAGACGGCAGCGCGCGATGGGTCCTGCTTGATTTCATATCCGATCCGCCACCGCTGGAATCCCTCACCTATACCCTTCGCTGGACCACCGACTCCAACGACGAGACTGCTGCAACGCTTCCCATCATCAGTGCCGAAGGAGCCCTGCCGCTCAAAGCGATGCTGAGGCCGCGTGTTCCGCACCCGGCAGACGATCGGCTGTTCACGGTCGGCGGGCGCGTGGATATCTTTCTGCGGGCCGTTGACAGCCGGCGGCGGGTGTTCCGTGCCGTCGCCGAATCGGTCAGGGTAGAAGCGGACGGGCCGATACGCAGGACACTGGCCCTTTCGGGGTCGTTTGTAAACGATTCCGGAGAGCGCTGGTTTGGGTTCCGCGCCTGGGCGCACGCTTATGCGGGGCTTTCGAAGGTCCTGATCGAGCCGCTTGTAGTGATAGACGCCGAAAAGGGCCTCCTCCAGAAGATCCGGGAGCTCACACTCGAGGTCGTGCCGACATCGGGCGTTGCGACCGTCCGTATCGGTGGGGAG
>JBMFPI010000053.1:0-13388 GCA_049969195.1 Armatimonadota bacterium | reverse complement strand
CGAAGACAGCACGACTCGCGAGCGTATGAAGTCGAAGGTGCTGACTGATGAGGGCCGAGCGAAGTATGGTCTTCGCAAGGAGACTGTGGAGCCGACATTCGGTCAGATAAAGCGATGCATGGGCTTCCGGCAGTTTTCGATGCGTGGTCAGGAGGCCTGTGATGCCGAATGGAGCCTGGTATGCGCTTGCCACAATCTACTGAAGTTGTTCAGATATGGGGCAGCGGCGACAAAGAGACAGGCCCAAACACGTGCAGGTTCGGGCCATGGGACACCAGCCTTGGCGTTCGCGGCCTGAAGAACACCTACGCCCGGTTCATGCCAGGCGGACACATAAGCATCCGACATCACAGAACAACCGTTGAGTCCGATCCAAGCAAGCTCACACGCCCATCATCAAACGGCGCTGGGTCGATAGTCGGACGGACTCCTAGCGGGCCCAAACAGCGGGGACCCTGTCATCCTGAACTTGACTCAGGATCGATCCCTGCGGCGGCTGGATGCTGCAGCAAGTTCAGCATAACGCGACTCCCGCGAAAGTGAACTGGTCCTGTCAAACAACCTGCCACGGAGCCTGCTGCGATAGGCAGGTTTTCGGCGATACCCCGGCTTCTATGCTCCTGGAACGGCCGTGCGGACGCTCTCCTCGTGGCGAAAAACGCGGGATTATGCCCGCTACACTCGCGTCCGGGGCAGCATGCCCCGGCCGGTCAGCCGTCCGCACCTCTCTGTCAGTCGAAAACGGCCCAGGCTGTCGAGATAGGCGCGTTTTGGGCCATTCCTCCACTCAGTCGACGGACGAGCCTCGAATGGCTGAGACGCTGGAGCTGCGTTCTGTCCCAAAGCTAGCTCCTAGGGTGTGCCTCGCGGTAGATCTCTCTCAGGTGGTCGCGGGAAACGTTGGTATAGACCTGCGTCGTGGCTATGCTGGCGTGGCCCAGCATCTCCTGCAGGCTCCTGAGGTCTGCACCGCGTTCGAGGAGATGAGTGGCGAATGAGTGCCTGAGCATGTGCGGGGTGACTTGTCTGGTAATATTTGCCGCGCGCGCGTACTTCTGAATCGTTTTCCAGAACATGACGCGGGACATGGGTCGGCCCTGTATGGTCAGGAACAGATACTCTGATTTCGTGCCTCTTGCCAGCCGGCCTCGAACGCCGTCGATGTAGCTCGCAATGCACTGCGCGGCGATTTCGCCCAACGGGACCACTCGCTCCTTGCCGCCTTTGCCAAGGCAACGCAAAAACCCCGCCTTCAGGTTCACGTCGTTCACTTTGAGCAAAACGAGCTCGGAGACGCGCAGGCCGGTGGCGTACAAGGTCTCGAGCATCGCCTTGTCGCGCAGGCCCAGGTCATCACGCACGTCCGGTGCGTTCAGAAGGCGCGACACCTCGTCGATCTCCAGCGACTTCGGCAGTCGTCTGGGCGGCCTGACCGAATGCAGCGCGGCCAGAGGACTCCTGTCAATCTCGCGCTCGGACAGCAGGAACTTTATGAAGCTCCTGACCACAGACATCTTGCGCGCCACACTTGTCGGCGCGTACCGCTGCTTTTCCAGATGCGCGAGAAACGCGATAAGCAGGCCCTCGTCCATGCCGCGCGGCTCGCAAACGCCGCGCTTGTGAGCAAAACCGGCAAATTGCGCCAGGTCGCGCGCGTAGGACGCGATCGTGTTCTCCGAGAGCCCGCGCTCGACAGTGATCGAGTCCAGAAAACGCTGAACATATACATCCATCATCTGCGGCGTTCGTAGATAGTGATGGCAGGATTTGTGTAGCGCATGTCATGCGGGTAACGAACGCAGCCGAATGCGTGCGCCGGCCCCCCGTAACGCTTATACACGACGTAATGTCTTCTGATCCATTCCAAATTCCTCAGGACGCGTTCGACCTGCTCGCGATCCTCCGGCCGTAGCGCAATCCGGTTGTTTCGGAGACGAAGGGCGTCCTCGACCTCGAAATCGGACACTATTATCCAGCGGGGAGCCGTCGTAGGCAATGCCGAATCGGATCCCAACACTACCAGCCGATAAGGTGCCCGGCGAGCCGCGTCCTGCCGCTGGGAAAGGGTTCCGAAGCCCAGGTCCTTCGACAGCGGCGGCGAATAAAACCAGGGCCAGTCGATCAGGCCGATGGCGCTGCCCCGAGGCACGTGCCTCAGAACCCAGCGTGCAACTTCGTCGCGGGCGTCCGGTGAGTCGAAAGCCTGCAGGATAGCCTTCGTCGAAAGCCCTGCCTGAACAAGCGCCGTGCAGCAGAAACCCAGGAACAACGCACCCGCAAGTCTGTAGCCAAACCAGGGCGCCGTCGCCAAACGGCGCGATTCCCACCCAACCCACGCCACAAGAATAGCTATGGCAGGAAACAAAGGCAGCGCATATCGTGCAAAACGCACCTGTGATAACGAAATTATCACATAGTAGGGCACGACAAACGCAAGCACCGCGGTCCCCGCCTTCTCGCCCCTCCAGAGCGAGTACAGGACAGAAACCAGGAAAAGAACCGCCACCCCAGCGCCCAGGCCGCACGCAAGTGAGCTGGCGAAGGTGTACAAAAACCCGTTCCCCGTCCCCGCAAAAACGAGACCGTGGCCCTCTGCGGCGTGCCGCATCTCGTAGGTCACCCCGAAGAGGAACTGCCTCGCGGCAAGGATGCTTCCCGGGGTCGAGACAGCGAATGCGGCTACCGCGCACCCGATCGCTCCCCACATGCGCCCCGATTTGAGCGATCCGAGCCTGCATCCGTCTCGGAGAAAGTGCGCGGCGACCAATGAGAGCAGCACCAGGCCTGCGTTGTACTTCGTCCCCGCGGCGAGGCCGGCTGTCGCTCCTCCCACCAGGTAGTAGCGGCAAGACCCGCTCTTGAGCACCAGGCCGGCGAACCCGAGCGCGAGTGCTACAAACAGCGTGCTCGGCACATCAACAGTCGCAAAATGCGAGTGCTGTACGTGCAGCGGCGCGATACAAACCACCAGCGCTGCCAGCAGCCCCTCGGCCTCACCGAACAGCACACGGCCTGCCCACCAGGTCGCGAGTACGCTCCCTGTGCCCATAAGCGCGGTCACAACCCTGGCACACAGGTAGATCGCACTCGGCTCTGTTGATGCGCCGTATCCCAGCGCCACCGCGATCGCGAGCGCCGAGAGATACAGATACAGCGACGGATAATTGTAGAACCGGGGGTTCCAGGTTTTTTGCAGGTAGATCGTCACGAATGCCGCGCCGATCGTCAGGAACTCATCCGGATGGTAGGAGTAGTCGCGAAGCTCGTTGGGGACGCCCCACCCAAGGCCCCGGAACCGCATCACCGCCGCCGCGGCCAGTATCACGACCAGCGCGGCCACGTGCACGGGCCAGAACCGGTCAGCTCGCTTTCTCAACGCTCCCATCCGCTGCGTGCTTTTTCTCGGACGCAAGCGGCGTCCGCATAATGCCGATTATCGCGATGAAGATGCCGACCGACATTACCAGGTCCCCAACGCTGTAGACAGCCGGCACCAGCACGAACGGCCTTCTCGCGGCGATAATATCGCACAGGAATCCAAGTTCCGTAGACGCGTCCATTATCGCGCTTCGCACGTGGACGGCACTTCGGGCCTTGTCGACGTAGTCCTGTCCGAAGACTGCGGCAAGTGCGACCTCGCTCGCCGGCATCATACCCCCGTTCGCCAGCAGGGCGGCAACGTTGAGCAGCAGCCCCAGCAGGATTAGTTTGACCCCCGGGATCCTCAGATTCGAAAGGGCGACGACAATCAGCGCCGCCTTCTCGACAATCGCGCAGGTGCCTGCGAACCAGGACAGCCTCAGCAGCGGGGGCAGCCAGGAGATCAGATAGAGTCCGAGTGGAACGAATATCAGCCAGACGTGCTTTATCTTTGCGTCGGCAAGCCGCCAGAACTTGCCGCCGGAAATCCAGCCGACTAGCAGTGCAATGAGAATGAGTTCAGGTATCACGCAGCATACTCAGGCCGTTGCGACAGATGCCGACCGTTGCGATAGCCCCGTTTTCCGGCGATTCTCCCCCTCAGTTGAGGATCGTCGAATCTCCAAGAACGCCGGGTTCGTGTTCCATCCAAACACCATTAATTGCGTTAATTGCGTTTCCGTTGTGTCGCAACAACCTCTTATTCTACGCCGCGAGGGCCTGCTGCGCAATACCGTGCTCGGCGGCCATCATCTGCAGGAAGACCTCGACAACGCGCGGGTCGTATTTAGTTCCGGCGCCACTGTGGATTTCCTGCATAGCCTCTTGGGGACTCAACGGCCTGGGGTGGTACGGCCTTTCGGAGATCATCGCGTCGTAGTCCGCTGCCACACATAATATCCGGCTGGCAAGCGGAATCTCTTCTCGCGCAAGGCCGGACGGGTAACCGGTGCCGTCCCAGTATTCGTGGTGGTGCAGGACAACGTCCTCAAGGTCTGCCAGAAAAGGTACCGCCGCCACCATTTCCGCGCTCAGCTTCGGATGGCTCTTGAGCACTTCCCATTCTTCAGGCGTCAGCGGATCGCGCTTGTTGAGCAGCCTCTGGGGGACGTTCACCTTGCCCATGTCCATAAGCAGGGCGGCGTACTCGATGCGCTCCAGATCACGCCCCCCCACGCCCAGCCTGCGCGCCAGTTCAACCGTAAGCTGCGCTACGCGCTGAGCGTGCCCGATCGTCCCTGAATCCTTCGTCTCCACGGCCGCAGCCAACACCGTGATCGAGTTCAGGTAAGCCCTTTTCATCCTAGCCGGCAGATAGCGCCTTGAAACGTAGACGGACAGCACGGTGATCGAGAGGAGAACGCAGCCGGTAGCTATGACTCCGGGAGTGAAATGATATTCATACATTGAGCTTTATCCCATCGCGCTCGACCATCGATACAAAGGCCTTTACCACGCGCGGGTGGAACTGAGTTCCGGCTCCCCGCCGCAGTTCGTCTATTGCATCATCCTGGCTCTTGGGTTCGCGATACCTGCGCCGTTTCTCCGCCCCGCAGCGTGGGCAGAAAACCGGCCTCTCGCCATCATCTACACGCAGTCCGCACGCATCGCACCTCCACTCCAGCGAAAGCTCACGGTCGTCGGTCATCGCATCAAACGCGTCCGCGGCAGCGATGATCGCCGCTTCAATCGGGATTTCCGAACCGTCGCCGTCTGTCGCCGGATAACCGGAGCCATTGTACCACTTGTGGTGATACTTGATCCAGTCGACAATCTGCTCCAGGAACTCGAGGTGACCGACGATTTCGGCCCCCTTAACCGGGTGCTCCTTAATCTTGGCCCATTCCTCGTCGTTGAGCTGCGCGGGCTTGTCCAGGATCTCCTCGCTTACCCCGATCTTGCCGATGTCGTGCAGGAACCCGGCGGCGTTCATGTACCTAATGCTCTCGACTGGCAGGCGCAGCTCTCGCGCCAGCCTCTCAGACAGGTCGGCTACCCGCTTGAGGTGCCCCCGGGTGTAAGGATGGTAGTGCTGCATGTACGTCGCGAGAGTGGTGACTGTGTTCAGATACGCGGCCCGCTCCTCGACCCATTGACTGAAGAAGCCCCTCAGAGCCAGCACGGGCGTGATCGCGAGCACGAACCCCAGCACACCGATCTGCGAGTAGAGATAAGCCAGCGGCAGAGCGACCGCCGAAAGGAACACCTGCCCTTTCACAAGCGGCAGAGCCGTTTCGACCACGGCAAGCCGCATTCTGAGTAGCACGCCATACATCCCACGCGCACCCGGGATTGGATCGGCCGCCGCGGTGCCAATCGCATATTCAGCAATATGGGCAGCCGCCGACGTGCCTATTAGCGCAACGAAAGGAAGACCGAAGTTGGAAACAGCGCGGAAATCGGGGCCCGGATCCATCAGGAAGCGTCCGCCCGTGTGATAGTACACCAGACCGGCGGGGCCTACGTCCATAACCACACAAGCCAGATACCACGCCAGGTACAAAACTGCTACGCCGAACGGCCTCGCCTGCCACGTCGCCCCGATTTCCCGCGCAAGCTTGCGCAAGGTTTGAGCCAGTCGGCTTTTCGTGTTATCTGAGCCGTCCTCCCAGCGTCGGCTCAGATAGAAGCACGCGCACTTGGCCAACATCGAGACTGCGGCACTCGTGACGCTTATTATGATCGCCGGAAGTGGGCCCAGAACGCATATGGCAGCCCAGAAGATCGGGCCTGTGGGTGAAACGCTGACGCCCTCGTACTCGTTGAGACCGACGGCCATCAGCTCGGTGAACGTGGTGAGGATGATGAACTGGACCACCGCGGACCAGGGGTCGCCTACCAGCGGCACCGTCCGCCAGGTGACCAGCACTACACCGACCGCCGCAGTGCCGAGAAAGGCGGTAGCGATCCTGTAGGGCCTCAGCTTGTCCTGCATATCAAAGCTTCCTGCCCAAAGCCGACATTGCGTAAGCCTGCCCGCTCCTTGAGCGAAGCGCCCCGCGCCCTATCCGAACCCGACTCACCAGGTGCAGTAGAATCCGAGCCCTGCGTTTCCGCCGATTCGACGCTCCTTGACCGAGTGGGAGGATCGCCGAAAACGCGTCTATCGCAAAAGCCTGTATTACAATTATGGCCGCCCGACGGCGCGCCATTGAGGATTATATAAAATGGGATGAGCCAACGGCGGGCAGAAGGAAACACATCACGTCAAACTAGCCACAACGCGGCTCGTTTACCTGGGGGGCCAAATAGCCCAGGCCGACCCCGCGGTAGCGGCCAGCGTGGCAAGCCCCACGAGAATCTTCAGCAGGCGACTCATGTTTTTCAACCCCTTTCGGTTTTGGGACTAGCCCGTTTCGCTCAACGAGCCGTCATCAAACCGCTTCGCTCGGGTTGACTTTTCGCTCCCTGCCATACCGCTATCGCCGTTGGCTCAAAACTCAGCGTTCGTCGGTTACAAACAGCCTGCGGTTGACCGCATCAAGTGTAGCATTAACCACTCCTTTCCACAAGTCCTGCTTGATAACCGCCGAACCGGCCATTGCGTTCTCGCCCCGGTCGCCAATCATGTTCACAAGCACGACGGCTACTCTGCGCCCTCCCAGTGTGATCTCCTGAACGTCCTCGAGAGCGATCTCAGCACTCGTAAGCCCGGACTCCGCGATGGCGTTGAGGGTCGCCTCGGCAATAAGCTTCATCTGGGCAACCTGGGAACACGTCCCGCTCGCGGTCCCGGAACAAATCAAGCCGTCTTTGGCGAGCCGGACCGTAGCCTCGGCGTGGCTTCCGTTCAGAGAGATGGAAACGTCGGAGAACTTCAGCCTGGAGTGATCGTAGCGGCGCGCGCCGTCCTCTACCTGCGCAACGCTTATTTTCTTGTGGTCAACGGCGTAGCCGAGCCTGGCCATGAGCGCGGACTCCACGTCTCTGACCACCTGCTTCGGCGACCTGCCAGCACCTGCCAAAACGTGAATTTCGGACAGGTCACCGTTGGCATCGGTGACCACACTAACCGCAATGACGTCTTTCAAACGACAGATGATGGCTTCAATGTCGCTTGCGTTCAGCTCCCTTTGGACGGCCATATTGCGGGCCTCCTTTCCCTCTTCAAGTAGACAGCACGCGCCTCTCCGGAGAGCGGCTCATTCAGGTTGCTGCGGTAGGCGCATATCCGGCGATTCTCCCGCTTAGTTCGGGAGCGCCGAGTCGCCGAAACCGCCGGCTCTGCGTTCTATCGCAACAACCGTTATCTCTCGCGGCCGCCGGCCAGGATTCCGCGCCGCGTTCAGAAACTTACTGTGCACTACGCGTTAAGAACCGACATCCATCACCGGAATGTCGCGCCGAGGTCGCGACCTAGGGCTTCCCTAACTCGATCCACTATTGCGTTCACTTCGTCATCGGTTAGCGTCTTTTCCGGCGATCGGAAGACCATCGAAAGAGTAAGGCTGCGCTGGTCCGGGCCTATCTGCGGGCCCTTGTAGACATCCAGCAGGCTCACCTTTTCAATAAGCGGGCCGCCGGAGGTCAGAACCACGTTCCTGATTTCCTCGTATGCGATGTCCTCGCGCGCCACGACCGCAAGGTGGCGGTAGAGGGCCGGGTACCTGGGCAGCGGGCGGTAACTCGGGGACTCCGGAGCCAGCTCCATCAGCGCCTCGAAATCGAGCTCAAATACGCAGGGCCGGCCCTTTATTTCGAAGAACTCCACGACCTCCGGGGATACCTCGCCCAGCAGCCCGATATCTCGCCCCTCAACGCTCACCTTCGCCGCGCGGGTCGGATGGAGTAGAGGGTCGCGAACGGGCGCGAAGCTTGCCCCGGTTATCGAAAGCCCTTCAAGGACGCCCTCGACCATACCCTTGCACCAGAAGAAATCGGCCGTCAGCGCTTCTGCAGGCAGGCTCCACGCGCTTTTCCACAGCTCACCGACCATCGCGGCCGCGAGCGATCGCTTCTCCCATATCTCGCCGTCCCTTAGCCCGTAGATCTTGCCGATCTCGAAGACCGCCAGGCTTGCCGAACCGAACGCCTGGTTCCGGGCGATCACCTGAAGCAGATTTGGCGCCAGTGCGGCGCGCATCGAGTCCAACTCGTCACTGAGAGGGTTGCGTACCCGCAGCACCTGGTCCGCTTTTCCAGCCAGCTCTGCGAGGCGGCTGTCGGTCAGGCTGTGCGTCAGTGCTTCCTGGCACCCGGACGAGATCAATATCCGCCTCAGTTTTTCGCTGAAAACCCCTTCGGGACTGTCACGGCCCTGCAGCGACCTGGCAGGCAGGGTCATGGGCAGGTTGTCGTAGCCGTAGACCCTGCCTATCTCCTCGATAAGGTCAATCTCCCTGCTGATATCGGGCCGGAAGGTCGGAACCACGCACCGCAGCACGCCGCCGACAAGATCCGTTTCTATCTCCAGGCTCTCGAGACACCGAGCCATCACCGCGGGTTCTATGCTGGTGCCGAGAATCGCGTTCACGCGGTCCGGTCTTACTTCAAGCGTGATCGGTTGAACCGGCCGGGGGTAGACATCGACTATGCCCCTTGCGACTTCGCCGCCCGCAACGTGCTGGATCAGCTGAGCCGCTCTGAGGGCGGCCAGATCCGTAATGGACGGGTCCACTCCGCGCTCGAACCTGTATGACGACTCGGTTACCATTCCCAATCTCTTGGACGTCCGGCGCACACTAGTACAGTTAAAATTCGCCGATTCAACCAGAATATCCTGCGTGAGGTCGCTTATTTCGGAGTCATATCCACCCATTATCCCGGCGATGGCGACCGCCCGGTCGGCATCGGCGATCACCAGCATATCCGGCTCGAGCCGGCGCTCGACACCGTCGATGGAGACAATAGTCTCACCCGGGCGCGCGCGCCGCACGATTATCTCGCCGCCGTGAAGCAGCCGGAAGTCGAACGCGTGCAGCGGCTGACCAAGCTCGAACATCACGTAGTTGGTGACGTCCACGACGTTGTTGATCGGTCGCATCCCCGCGGCAATAACCCGGTCCTTGAGCCAGCCGGGCGACTCCCTGACCTCGGCTCCCCTGATCAGGACGCCGACGTAGCGCCGGCACAGGTCCGGATCAAGTATGCTGATCCTGACAGACTCTGATGCGGGCGGGTCGCCCTCGCGAACCTTCGGCTCCGGCATTCGCATTCGGGCACCGACGACCGCACCCACCTCTCGCGCCGTTCCGATCATCGAGAGCCAGTCGCCACGGTTCGGCGTGACTTTGGTATCCCATATGACGTCGCCCTTCTCCCCGCTGCCGCCCATGTCAGCGAAATCGCGCGCGGTCAGTTCACGGGACTCCTCCACTTCCAAACCGGCCATAGTGAGCTTGACCGCAAGCTCACTCGGTGGGCAATCGAAGTCCACATATTCTCGAAGCCAGTCAACAGAGACCCTCATCGTTACCTCGTCGCGCGGCCGCCGGAGCGTGTCCCGGGCCTGTCCGATAAGCGCATCGGACCCACCAATCGATCACACCTGCCTCAGAAACCGCACGTCATTGTCCATGAACAGCCGCAGATCGTCTATGCCGTGTTTCAGCATCGGCATCCGCTCGACGCCGAAGCCGAATGCAAAACCCGTGTACTCCTCGGAGTCAATTCCAACACTCTCCAGCACTCGCGGGTGGATCATGCCGGCACCCGCAAGCTCGAGCCAGCCCGTCCCCTTGCAGACACCGCAGCCCCTGCCGTCGCAAATCGTGCACGTGACGGCCACCTCGGCGCCCGGTTCAACGAACGGGAAGAAATCCGGCCGGAACCTTACCTGCACCTCTCGCCCAAACATCTCCACCGCAAACTGGTGAAGTGTACCCTTCAGATCTGCCATGCTGATCCCGCGATCGAGAGCAAAGCAGTCGACCTGATGGAACGTATGGCTGTGAGTCGCATCGACCGCGTCCACACGGTAGCATTTTCCCATCGTGCAGACTCTCATGGGCGGCCTGCGTTTTTCCATAACGCGATGCTGATAAGCGGTGGTCTGAGTGCGGAGCAGACGGTCCTCGGTGATGTAGAACGACATCTGCTCGTCCAGCGCCGGATGCTCCTCCGGGTAGTTCAAAGCCGCGAAGTTGTACTTATAAGACTCTACCTCGGGGCTTTCGAATACTTCGTAGCCCAGACCGATGAATATCTCTTTGATGCGCCTGAGAGTCTCTACCAGCACGTGCGGCCTGCCGGTTTGGTAAAACCGACCCGGCAGCGTCACATCGACAGCTTCCTTTTGCAGCCTGGCACTCACTTCGGTCGCCGCAAGCTCCCCGCGACGCCTTTGTATGGCCTCGGCAATCTCTAACTTGAGCCTGTTTACGGCCTGGCCGAACTCCTTGCGCTGGTCAGGCGGCATTGAGCCGATCTTGCGAAGCTCGAGGGTTATCTGGCCCTTTCGCCCGAGATATTCCGTGTCGAGCGAATCCAGTTCCGCGAGCGAACCGGCGGATGCGATCTGTTCGAGCGCCTTCCGGCCCAGAGCGTCCAGACTGTCCCGTTCCGACATTGTCAGATTTGCCTCTAAACAAACCAGCGTCCAGGTGCACGGGGCTTGAGCGCGCGCTTCCTCTTCAGGCGCGGTCGCCTCGGCCTCATGCCGTTGGACGCTGGGCGATGATTGTCCGTCGCGTTCTCGGTTGCCGGTTTTGGGCCCTCAGACTTGGAGCCCTTCACGCTTGCTGCGCACGCTTGCCGTGCGTCTAACACTGTCAACCGGGCACCGAAAACCGACCTCTCTAGAGGCTCTTGCGATAGAGGCACTTCCGGCGATTGTCCTGCTCAGTCGAGGAGCGTCCAATTGCCGCAAACGCCGGCTTGCCTTTTTATCGCAATGACCTCCTATACTGCTGCAACTTGGGCTTTAGCTTTCTCCACAAGCGAAACGAATCCCTGCGCGTCCGCGACCGCCATATCGGCGAGCACCTTTCTGTCCAGCTCTATCCCGGCCCGCCGAAGGGCCTCGATAAACCTGCCGTAAGGCATGCCGTGGGCGCGACAGGCCGCGCTGATGCGCGTGATCCACAGTCGGCGGAAATCGCGCTTCCTGGCCCTTCTATCGCGATAGGCATACTGGCCCGACTTCATTACCTGCTCTTTGGCAGTCTTAAACAGTCGGCTTTTTCCTCCCCAGTATCCGCTCGCCTGCTTGAGTATCTTTGAGTGACGCTTACGCGTCATGATGCTGCGTTTTACGCGTGACATATGTCAGTATCTCCCTGAAGTCTCTTTGTCCCGCACTGATTCAGGCACCTTGCGTGAGGTTGTTGCATAACAACGAAAACCCCGCGTTTTCGGTGATGCGCGCTCCGCAAGCGGGCTGGCAAATCGCCTGAGACGCAGCTATCGCAACACCCTGCGCGTGTGCCCAATCAGGCGCCCTGCACTACACCTTTCGAATGCAAGCTCTATATCCCCGGCACTAGGCGTTTTATCACGCGCTTCTGGCCCGAGGTCACACCGGACTTGATGCTCAAGCGCCTCTTGGCGCTCTTGGTTTTCTTCATCTTAAGATGGTTCATGCCGGTGCTGCCGTGACGGATCTTTCCGCCGCCCGACACTTCGAACCTCTTTGCGGCCGTCTTATTGGTTTTTATCTTCGGCACGTCAACTACCTCGGTTATTTCTCGGCCCCGGCTTCGGGGGCCTTCGATTGGCTCTCCTTGCGGTCGCCGGTGGGAGTAAGGATCATCGTCATGCTCCGACCCTCCATCTGGGGAGGCCTTTCGACCGCCCCGACACCAGCTTCTTTGGCAGCCTCCGCCATGCGCGCAAGCGAGTTTCTCGCAAACTCCGGATGAGTAAACTCACGGCTGCGGAAAATCACGGTCACCTTGACCTTGTGGCCGGCTTTCAGGAACTTGAGGGTATTGTTTAGCTTGAACTGGAAGTCGTGATCATCAGTCCCCGGCCGCATCCGGATGCCTTTCATCTCGGACATCCTCTGCTTCTTCTGGGCCTCTCGTTCCCGCTTGCCCTGCTCATACTTGAACTTCCCGTAGTCCATCACCCGACATACGGGAGGGTTCGCATTTCCAGCAACCTCGATCAGGTCCAGGCCCCGTTCCCTTGCAAACTCCAGGGCTTCCCGTAACGGCACAATACCTACCTGCGCGCCGTTCTCGTCGATCAGCCTGACCTCCCGCGCGCGAATGCGCTCGTTAACCCTCAAGTCTCTGAGTATACCGCATCACCTCATGCAAGAGTCCCCGCCCCTCACAGGCGGAATCGAGCATCAGTATAGCGCACAACCTCTCGGCCTGTCAAATTCTTGTTCGACCCGGTATCCGTTTAGCGGGTGCAAACGCCTGGGTGCCCGTCATCCTAAACTTGATTCAGCATCGATCCCTGCGGCGCCTAGTTGCTCAAACAAGCTCAGCACGACATCATTCCCGCGCAACCGAACTGTCCCTCGACCGCGCCGTCGCGACACGCGTGTTTTTCTGTGCTTCGGGAACGGGGTTTGGCGTAAGAACCCGGCGAGTTTGCGCGGCGGTGAGTTCCCGCTGCGCACGGGGGCAGTCTGTCACCCTAACCCCGGCCCTCCCCCGTCCAGGGAGAGGGAGTTTATCGCCTCCACCAGGGCCATCTCACGTCAAGGGAGAGAGGGTCCCGTCAGGATAGGCTGGCAGAAGCGCGCGCCGTTCTCTGTGCCGGCACCGTGCCGGCAGGCACCGCGGGCCGGTGTTTCATAGCCCACCCCATCTAGGACGCAAACCCTGCGGTTTCGGCGATTCTCCTGCTTGGTTGAGGAGCGTCTAATCGCCAAAACCGCTGGGATGGCGCGCTATCGCAGTAACCTTATGACCCCGGGGCCGGCGTCAAGCCCAAGAGAGTCATCGCCGCTCTACTTCTATCACTTCCTGGGAGAGCTTGATGATCGTGTTGGGCGGATGGTAGCCCTTTTTGAGCGAGACGCCCGGGTAGACAAGGGTGTTGCGGCCGATCAGGCATCCCGGGTTCGTGACAAC
>JBMFPI010000052.1:0-13763 GCA_049969195.1 Armatimonadota bacterium | reverse complement strand
CGGGATGATCTCGAGCGGCCCGACCATCACGATTACGCCGAGCAGCCCTGCGAGAGCCGGGACGATGTAGGCCCCGACGCCGAGCAGGTTCTTGAGCACCGCCGCTACGTAGGGTCCAAGAACACCGCTCGATCTTGAACACGCGAGCGCGTAGTACATCACAAAACAGGCGAGTATGAGGGCAATCCCGATTACGTCCGCTGCAAGTATCGGGTTGATCACCCTACGCCTGCGCGCCGCCCTGCGACGCCGTCCCGTTGATGATGTGGCTTTCCGCACGTTGCGCGCCCTTCCGCGTGTTCCGAATCGCAGGTATTATACTCAAACGCACGGACTTTGGTCAAACGCAGTGCCAGCCGGATACCGGTTCGGGTATCGGTTCGGTCTACCGGGCGCAGACACCCGGACGCCGTCATCCTGAACTCGATTCAAGATCCATATTTCGGCGTCCGGGTGCTGATGGATGCTGAAGCAAGTTCAGCGTGACGAGACTCCCGCGGAGCCGGACTGATCCCCGCAGCCGAGGTCGTAGCGACACAACGAAAACGCCGGGTTTGCGTTATATCGCAACAACTACGCCTGACAAGGATGCACGCGTAGCGGCATGGAATCTGGCGCGCGCAATTTGCTTGGTTTGTTTGGGCTGTTCAGATAAGGGATGAGGATGTAACTACAGGTTCAGTGCTGCGCTGGATGTCGATCACGGGGCATCTCTGTTGGCGCTCGCGGTATGAAGAGAAGCTGAACTACGGCGCCGGGCGACCTATGGCATCGGACATCACACAACTGTTCTTGAGTCCGATCTACACTAGCCTGCCGAGCTATGATCAAACAAGACTCGGGCGATAGGCCGACTGACTCCCGGCGGGCGCAAACGCCGACCTCCGCACTAACTGCCCGCACAAAGGACGCGCCGGCAGTTCCTCAGATTCCAAAGGATCGGCGAATAATCCGCTCCGGTCTGTGAAACCGGTAATCCGCACAGCGCTTTCCTGCGCTGACCGACGGCATATAAACAGTGAGAGCAGAATCATTCACGCACGGCCGAGAGCCGGCCGGCCTGCAGGAGGCCGACGCAATGAGAATTCCAGAGGCCAGGCAATATCTTGGAAAACGCTGTTCAGTCACCTATCTGAATCGACACGGCGATCAGGTGACACGCAACTTGCACGTGCAAGATGTTGCGTTCGTGCCCCTGTATGGCGCTTATCTGATCGGCGATGTCGAGGATGTGAGCCTCGACCGTATAACAGGCATCAGCCCGCTGGACGGCTGACGACTCGCCCGGTTGGTAACGACACGCGGGCCCCGTCTCGAAAAGTCGAGACCGGGCCCGCGGGATTGTACAATCCCGATACCCGCGAAGGCTGCTTCCTTCTCCCCAAACCGGTCCGAAGATGGTATCGATTCGGTCCTGCAGGCGAAGACGCCCGCGCCCCCGTCATCCTGAACTCGATTCAGGATCCGTTACCTCGGCGCCTGAATGCTTAAACACGTTCAGCACGACCTCATTCCCGCGGAGCCCAACTCTCCACGAAAATGCCGCCCTGGTTATTATACCGGTTTTCTGACATGCCTGCAGGAGAACATCTCGCCCTGACTAAGTGATAATTGAGTGTGCAGGGTTGTTGAGGTTGTTGCGATGGAGCACAGACGCGGAGTTTCTGCGACTGCATGCTACTCAACCAACTCTAACTAACGTAACCGCTGAAAATGCCTTGTCGCAACAGCCTGACGGTTCTCATGCGGTTCTCGTGGCGTGGGCTTGAATACGAGGAAGATCAGATTTGGCATTATCGGATGCGGCGTGATCGCGCCGTGGCACGCGAAAGCGGTGACGGACACCGACGAAGCCGAGCTTGTGGCGTGTTGCGATGTTATTCCGGAACGCGCAGAGAAGCTCGCGGCCGATTTCGGCGTCCCCAGAGTTTACACGGATCATCGAGCTCTGCTCGCTGATGAAGAGATCGACGCCGTGTGCGTGTGTACGCCCAGCGGTCTGCACGGGCCCGTAACCATCGACGCGGCCGCTGCCGGAAAGCACGTAATGTGCGAGAAGCCTGTTGAGATCACCCTGCCGAAGATCGACGCAATGGTTACGGCCTGCAGGAAAGCCGGTGTTAAGCTCGGCGTGATCTTTCAGAGGCGTACCTCGCCGATGTGGCACAGGGTCAAGCAGACGATCAAATCCGGCAAGCTCGGCAAGATGATCCTTGGCGACGCCTACCTGAAGTATTATCGCTCGCAGGAGTACTATGACAGCGGCGATTGGCGCGGCACCTGGGAGCTCGATGGCGGCGGCGCGCTCATGAACCAGGGCGTGCACATGGTCGACATCCTGCACTGGATTATGGGGCCGGTCGAGACAATCTACGCTCAAGCAGATCACCTGGCGCGCAACATCGAGGTCGAGGATACCGCGTGCGCCGTCATAAAGTGGAAAAGCGGCGCGTTCGGAGTCCTGGAGGGTACGACATCCGTCACGCCCGGCATGCACCACAGGCTTGAGTTCCACGGGGAGCTAGGCAGCATCCTTGTAGACGGCGAAAACATAGCGAAGTGGGCGGTGCCCGGCGAAGAGGAAGTGCCGGGCCAACAGGGTAGGGAGAGCGATTCGACGGCGTCGGACCCGAAAGCCATCGCTACAGAGGGACATCGGATACAGATCCAAGATCTGTGCCGAGCGATAATCGAGGACCGTGAACCAATGATTACGGGCGAGGAGGCCAGGAAAGCGGTTGAGGTGATCCTCGGGGTCTACGAATCAGCCAGGACCGGACAGCCGGTTCACCTCTGACTGCTTGCGGATGATGAAATGAGTCATGGGCAGAATACAACCGAATCAGGCCGCTCGAGGGCAAGCTCGGCAAAGCTGACCAGCCTGATGAAACGTGCGTCGGCGCTGGTGGAGCAGGGGATGTACGAGGAGGCCATCGAGAACCTCAAGAAAGCTATGGCCCTCAGCCCGCGCGACCCCAGGTTCAGCCTGCGGCTCGCAGACGTATACCGCGCACAGAATCGGATGGAGCCGGCGATCAAAGCGCTGAAGAACGCTGTCGAACTCGACCCGCTGAACTGCGCCGCCAACGAACAGTTGCTTCGCACACTGCTGGAATTGGGTCGCTATGATGAAGCGATCAGCGAAAGCTGCAAACTCATACAAAGGTCGCCAAAAAGCATCTTCGCCAGGGACATACTCGGCATCGCCTATCTGCAGCAGGGAATGATCGACAAGGCTCTTCATGTGACGAACGAGCTAATACGCATCGATCCGACAGATCCCGCACACCACTTCAAGAAGGCAGTCCTCCTTCAACAGAAGGGCGAAGTATCAGAAGCCGTGGCCGTGTTCATACGAGTGGTCGAAATGGACCCGGATGGGGAGATGGCCGAGGATGCCCGGGACGCGATTGCGGCACTCGACGGCTATCAGATACAGCAGGTGTTAACCCTGGCCGCGGAGGATGCCGTTTTCAAAGCGAAGCTGGCGATCGACCCTGAGTCCGCGCTTGCCGACCGGGGGTTCAGGCTGAGCCCCGTGGGTATAATCACGCTCCGTCAGATCGACCTCAACGAACTCCGTACCCAGCCGCACAGCCTGTACCGCCACTGACCGGAGCGGATAAACCGTTTGGTCTTTCCCGATACCTACCTATCCACGCGCAAGCAAGTCGTTGTGGTCGAGCACAAACACGCCTTCCGCCAAGTATCGCTTCACTCCGGCGGGCACAAACGTCCAAGAACCAGTCATTCTGAACCTGTTTCCGGATCCGTCGCTTCGGCGCCTAGATGCTGAAGCAAGTTGTGTGCTGTGGGAACGACTCTGTACACCGTGGCAGGCCGCTGTTGACGTGAACCCAAGCCCGGCATACAATTGAGCTATAGCCCGGATTATTCTCCGGTGCATCTGGACGGACGAGCAATCTTGCTGCCTTGTTCGAGGTTGTTGCGAGCGGATAGAACGTTAGCCCGGCGTTATCGGTGATTCAGGGCTCCTGAACCAGGCGGGATAATCGCTGAAGACTCGTTGGTCGCAACAGCCTGACTGCACCGCACCGCGTAGCGGAAATGCCGGGAGGCCGTCGGAGAGTTGCCTTGACAGTGCACTCACCGTGTGTCGGCTGTAAGATAAGATTACGTATCGAGAGTAATCCGGGGTAGAGGGGTTTAGTTCACATACTGTGGGCCGGAAACGACTCATCTCGTCACCGCTATTCAGATCCCCATTGCTGCCGTTGTTTGTGGGAGTGTTTGTACTGGTGGGTGCGCCATCCGAGGCACGTCCCAACCGGGCCTCGGCGTCGGCTGGCAAGGTGCAATTGCGGCTCTGGGGAGGTGCCTGGGGAGTGTCCAGGAAAGACGACCCGTCTCCGTGGGCTCGCTCAACGCGCGCGGTGTTCGAGGAGTTTCAGAGGCAGCATCCGGAGATCGAAATTGTTAGCTCCAGCGGGCTGCAGATACAGGGCCCCGCAGCCGAGTCCAGCTTCCTGCTGGCGATGGCGGGCGGGACAGCTCCCGACGTGTTCTACGTGAACTTCCGCAAACTGCACACATACATCGGCCAGGGCTTCCTGCAGCCGCTGGATGAGTTTGTCAAAGAAGATCCGGAAGTTCTTGAACGCATCCATCCACGTATCCGGGAGGTGATCACGGTAGACGGCCACGTCTACTGCATCCCCTGGTTCCAATGTGCGATGGCGCTGTATTATCGAAAGGACCTCTTCCGCGACGCCGGTCTTGACCCGAATAAGCCTCCCCGCAACTGGGACGAGTTCTACGAGTACGCCAAGAGGCTGACGATCCCGGAGAAGGGGCAGTGGGGGTTCTACTTTCCGCAGACCTCCGGGTCGTGGTATCTGACGGACTTGATTTGGCAGGCGGGGGGTGAGGTGGTCGAACGAGGAAAAGACGGCAGGTACCGGGCCGTTTTCAACTCGCCGGCGGGCGTCAAGGCGCTGGAGTTCTATCGCAAACTCACTACAGGCAAGTGGACCCGCAATGGCAAGACCTACCGCGGCGTCGCCAACGTGACGAACAACGCCTCCCAGGACATCCGGCTCGGAAAGATCGCGATGTGGTTCGCTTACTCATTTGAGATGGTGACCACAACCTCAGACCTCAACCCCAGCCTGCTCGGTATCGCCCCGCTTCCCGCCGGCCCGACGGGCATCAAGGCCAACGAGATAAACGCTGGAATGTGGGGCATGTCCACTCAGATCAAGGACCCGCGCGTCAGACGGGCAGCGTGGGAATATATCAAGTTTATGAGCGGCCCGAAGGCCGACGAAATACGCACCAGAAGCTACGTCGAGAGCGGGATGTGGAAATACGTTCAGCCCGACAAGCTCATCAAGTACGGCTACTCCGAGTATACTTCCGAAATCCCCAGATCGTGGCTGGAAGCGAGTATAGATGCCTTCAAGCACGGCCGACCGGAGCCCAACGGGCCTAACTTGGAGATGATCTACATTATGATGGATGCGCCGATGCAGGCCATCTACGCCAACCCAAGTCTTGACGCTAAGAAGCTCCTGGACGCGTGTGTGCAACGCATTAATCGCAAACTGCTGGGATATACACCGCCCGAGGAAATGCGCAAGAGGCGCGCTGCTGCTTGGGCGATTGTTCTTGCAATGCTCGGCCTGATAGCAACGCTCATCACGCGGCAGGTCCGTGCGGTGGCGGCAAACCAGGCGGCGGAGACTCTGGATTCCCGCGTTGCCGCCAGAAAAGGCCTCAGAATCCACTTTACGGCGTGGCTGTTTATGATCCCCGCTGTGCTCTCGATTCTTGTGTGGGCTTACTACCCGCTTCTGCGCGGAATGGTGATGGCCTTCCAGGACTTCAGGATAATCGGCTCGAGCAGGTTTGTTGGGCTTGATAATTTTGTCGATGTCATCGGCACCGACACGTTCTGGTTCGGCCTCAAGCATAGCTTTCAGTACGTCGTGATGTTCCTGGGGATGGGCTTCTTCGTGCCGATATTCCTGGCGCTGATGCTCGCCGAAGTCCCTAGGGGAAAAATGCTCTTCAGGACGCTTTACTACCTGCCTGCCGTGACAAGCGGGCTGGTGATTATGTTCCTGTGGAAATGGTTCTATGATCCCAGCCCGTCAGGCCTGTTCAACACCATTCTGGCGTTTCTGCACATCGAGCCGCAGAAATTCCTTTCGGACCCGAAGCTTGCTATGCTGTGCGTGGTTGTGCCCGTGATCTGGGCCGGCGCGGGACCCGGAAGCATAATCTATCTCGCGGCTCTAAAGAGCATTCCGGAGGAGATGTACGAAGCTGCCGACGTAGACGGCGCCGGCATCTGGGTCAAGATCAGGCACGTAGTGATGCCGATGCTGAAACCCCTGATCATCATCAACTTCGTCGGCGCGTTTATCGGCGCGTTCAAAGCGATGGAGAACGTGTTCGTTATGACCGGGGGCGGCCCCAACTACGCGACGCACGTCATGGGCCTTGAGATATGGTACAACGCGTTCATGTACCTTAAGTTTGGGTTCGCTACTGCGGAGGCGTGGATTATGGGTAGCCTGTTGATCGGATTCACGATGTATCAGTTGCGTATCCTGAGGGATATTAGATTCTCAGCCGGCGCAAACGCGTAGTGGCGGCAAGTGCCGCACAGAATACCGGCGGTCGCCGACGACCAGGCAACCAGAGGGCTGTCGCGATAGAACACAAACGTCGGGTTCTCGGCGATCAGACGCTTCTGAACTGAGCGGGAGAACCGCCGAAAACGAGCCTACCGCAACCAGGCTTTGGGGGGACCTGGCCGGTTCAGATGCATCTCGCAGCGGAATATGGCGATCATACCCACAGTAGGCAGACGAAGTTTTAAGCTGCGGCTTGTGATAGCGGGGCTGTATGTCGTGCTGTCCGCCGGGGCCGTCACGATGGTGTATCCGTTTCTTCTCATGTTGGCATCGTCGATCACCAGCGGGGCAGACGTGAACAACTACAGCATCGTTCCGCGATACCTGTATAACGACGCCGCGCTCTTCCCGAAATACGCCGAGGATCGCTACGCCGGCGACGTGGATCTGATCAACCAGTACTACGGAACGGATTTTGCGAAGATCGACAATATTGAGCCCCCGAAGGTGGACCCCAATTCGAGGCAGGTGCGGGAGCAGGTCGAGGACTGGGAGCGCTTTGTGGCATCGTTGCCCTCGTACTACAAACAGGCCGGGTTCGAGGGCTATATGCAGTCTCCGAGCAAGCTGCTGGATCGCTACCGTGCGTTCTGCCGAAGACGTTTCAAGGGCGATATCAGACTTCTCAACAGAACCTACCTGGAGGAAAACCAGAGCTTCGAGACGGTCTACACCCCCTTCGAGCGCTTCAAGATGCGAGAGTGGGAACCCGACAACTCGCCGAAGATGCGGGAATGGCTTGCGTTCAAGCAGAGGCTGCCGGCGTACTTTCTCCGGCCAATCACGATCGATCCAACGTTCGCGGCGTTCCTGAGAGATACCGTGTACAACAACAGCATCGAAGACCTGAATCGGAGTTGGGGCACGCGGATCTCGAGCTTCCGCGAAGCACATCTGGCGGAAACGGCACCAGATCACCCCGGCAGGCGCAAGGATTGGGAAAAGTTCGTGCGGGAGATGTTGCCGTTCAGATATATGCAGCTTGCGCCGGGTGCTGTGGGCCCGTATCGCGCATTCCTGAGAGAACGCTACAAGGGCAGCATTGCCCACCTCAACCGGTATTATCAGGCCGACTATCGGTCGTTCGACCAGATCGATCTGCCGAAAAAGCTTCCTGCGGGAGGCAGTCGACTGGTCGATTGGATGGACTTCATCGCGAAGCGCGTGCCGGTGCAGGTGATACGCGCCGTCAACACCGAAAACCTGTACCGGGAGCATCTTCGCAAGCGTTTCGGGACGTTACAGGCCGTCAACGCGGCATTCGGCACCAATTACCGGTCGTTTTCCGAGATCGTGCCCCCAGTCTACGTCGCCGACTACATTCACGTAGTCAAGAACGCACGTGCCATCCGAACCGATTTCATCACGCGCAACTACCGTGTGGTGATCAACTACATTCTGTTGCACGGGCGTGCAGTGCTCAACACGGCCATCTTCTGCCTCGCTGTGATTCTCACCCATCTGATAGTGAACCCGATGTGCGCCTACGCCCTGTCGCGATACAATCTGCCCTATGCGTACAAGGTGCTCTTGTTCCTGCTCGCCACCATGGCTTTTCCCGCGGAAGTCGCGATGATCCCCAGCTTTCTGCTTCTGAAGCAGTTTCATCTGCTCAACACCTATTGGGCTCTGATTCTGCCCGGCATGGCGAACGGTTATGCCATCTTCCTGCTGAAAGGCTTCTTTGACAGCCTTCCGAAGGAGCTCTACGAGGCCGGTATCATCGACGGCGCGAGCGAGGCCACGATGTTCCGCAGGATCACGATCCCGATGAGCAAGCCCATCTTTGCGGTAATTGCCTTGCAGGCGTTCACAGGCGCGTACGGGGCCTTCATGTACGCGATGCTGGTTTGCCAAGACCCGAAGATGTGGACCATGATGGTCTGGCTGTATCAGCTTCAAATATCCGCGCCTCAGTATGTTACTATGGCGGCTTTAACGGTCGCCGCGATTCCGACTCTGCTGATATTCGTCTTCGCTCAGAACGTGATAATGCGCGGCATAATCATTCCGAGCTTCAAGTAGTCTGCGGCCGCGGCGCAACCGCGAGCGGCAGGCATCAGTCAGAACCCTGCGCCCAGGCCGCAGCGACAAGATCAATTCTACGACACGGCGTATCCTTCGAGAAACCGGCGCGCTTTCTGATCAATTGCGTGAGGACCGGGGTTGTTGCTATACAACATAGACCCTGTCGCAACAGCCTGGCATACTGCGGCTTAGAACGCGTGCCCCATGCTGAAGTGAGTGCGGCCGCCCTCACTACCCGTGCCGTAATCGAGCCTAATGTGTCCTATCGGCGTCGTGACCCGCATACCGATGCCGACCCCGTAGTGTCCGACAAACCTCGAATCCTGGGACAGTTCGCCGATAAAGAACTCGGGATTACCATTCCACGCGCCGCCGTAGTCAACGAACGGCGCCACAAGCGTGATGGCCTGGGCAATGGGATGCCGCAGCTCTACGCTCGCGAGAAACATCGAATTGCCCCAGAATCGATCTTCCCGATATCCTCTCAGGCTCTCGCTGCCGCCGACGAAAAACTGCTCGAAGAAGGGGACCCGCCCTCTTGCCACGCCGGCCCTGATTCGCATAGCCAGCGTGGTCTTCCTTTCGTCAGGGGACGTCTTCCTGCCCCCCTTGCTGAAGTAGCGCCTGAGGTCTACGGAGAACTTGGTGAACGAGCCGTCGAAAGGCACTTCGTCGAAACCGGTGGGCGCCGCGGCGTTCTGCAGGAAACGGACGGCATTCGTTGAACCGAACTCCACAGCAATAGCCTCGTAGCCTCCGGCTGACGGCTCGAGCTCGATGTCTCGCGTATTATGAACTGCGCGCAAAGAGCCGACAGTGACGCTGCCCTTCTGCGCGATCTTGGCCAAGTCGCCAGTTAGGGCCAGGAGGCTTGGGTTGGTGTCCACGTATTCGGACCGTGCGCCGATATAGACTCTCGTCGTGTCGCTGATCGGACGGCTGAGCGTCAGATCCCCGCCTTTGTGGCGTTCGGTATAGGTTTGGTCGTTGGCAAAAGCGGTGGTCCCGAACACGCCCTGGGAAAACCGATACAGAAGCTTGTTGTAGCCGCTCACCGAAAGGGAGGTGTGTTTACTGTCCAACCACGGTTCGTAGAAACCGACCTCATAGCTCGTGGGGCCGCCAACCGCGCTCACGGTTGCCTGTTCCCACAGGAGGTTTAGCCCCTGTGCCCGGCCCCGAAAGTTCGTTTCCGATAGTCGCGCCTGCCCAACCAACCTTTGCCTGGAGCTGTAAGCAACCCCGACGGATACCTGGCCCGTTTTCTTCTCGACCACAGGTATGATGATCTTGATTCGGCCTATCTCGGAACCCGTCTGAACCTGGTACGGCTTGATATCCTCCAGGATGTCCAGGTTGTAGATTCTGATGATGTCCTGGTTCAGCACCTTGACGTTGAATACCGATCCCGGTTTGGTCTTCATTTCCCGCAGGAAAACGTATGACTTGGTTTTCTTGTTGCCGGTGATCTCGATAGACTCAACTGTGTTTACCACAATGGAAATCACCAGCGTGCCGGTATTCAGATCGGGCTCAGCCCCAGTGACGTAACCGACATAGCCCTCTTCCGTGTAGTATGCCTGGATGGCCTCAATGTCCTGGCCGAGGGTGGTCGTGTTGAGGACCTGGCCAGGTTTGGTTTTCATTATTTCCAGAATCTTGGATGCGGGAACCGGCTCGCTTCCCACCACCTTGATCTCGGTAATCTTGGGGTTTTCAGTTACATCATAGGTGATCTTGATACCGCCCGGCACTTCCTCTTTATGCACGGTCACGGCGACAAAAAGCCCGAGAGACATAATCGCCGCGCGATCTTTGTCGGCTGCCTGTTCCGTGTATTCGTCACCCGGCTTCAGGCTGATGGTGTTCTGTATCGTCTCGGCATTGATGTTCTGGTTGCCGGAAACGGCGATCTGAACCACCTTCTGAGATTCCTGAGCGAACCCTGCTGGCGCGCCGGCCAGAACCATAGCGCAGATGACGAAACCCGCCATCGCAACACGGAACCCAAGAACACAGTGAAACATCTTATCTATTTCCTCCTTGACTTAGCTCACTCACACTGCCCTATGTTTTCGCGATAGAACCCAAACCCAGCGTCTTCGGCGATTCGACGCTCCTCAACTAAACTGGACAACCGCCGAAACCGCGCTTGTCGCCACGACCTCGTGGCTACAACGGCTCCAGATACGATTCCAGCTTCCTGCGCAGCATCTGCCGCGCTCGAGCTATGCGCGTTCGGACAACATCTATAGAAAGCCCTGCCGCCCTGGCTATCTCATCGTAAGACAGGCCGTGAATGTCGCGCAAGACCGCTACTATTCTGTAGTCGAACGGGAGTTGGCTTATCGCCTGCTCGACGCGCTCACGCAGCTCCTTTCGTTCGAGTGCCGCCCCGGGTTCGTGCACATCTTGCGCATCCGCAATCTGATCGACTTCCAGATCGCTCTCGGACTCCAGGCTCATTACTGCTCGTTGCCGATCGCGTGCTTTGAATGCGTTCTTGCACTTGTTGACCGCTATCCTGCACAGCCAGGTGTATGTCGACGCATCTCCTCGGAACTCGGAGAATGAGCGATAGGCCGCAACAAAAGTGTCCTGAGTGAGGTCGGCCGCTTCCTCCGGATCGCCTATGAGCCGGTAGATCAGGTTGTAGATCGGCTTTTCGTACTTATCGATTATCGCGTCGAAATCCGTCACAGGCTGATGGCCCTAGTGAATGTAAGCTCGCCGCTTGCTGTCTGCTGATTGTCGATACCGACGCTGAGTGAGTAGAACTGCTTGAACCTATAGCCGAGCAGGAACTGCCAGGTCGCCTCCTGCACGTTGGCCGTGGCCTGGAGCCGCTGGAAAAACGACATGTAGAAATTGCTGAACAGCCGCCTCGACAGATACAGCGACAGCGGAGCGAACGCGCCGGACTCAATTGAAAACTCTTCGAACCCGAGCTGCTCGGTGAACAGCCTTTCGACCGGCATGAACAGCGCGCTGCTGGCAACGCCCCGCAGCGCATTGCCGAACTCTCTCTGGAAGTCGCCCTGAGCCGTGTTGAGCAGGCCCTGAACGTGGCCGAGGGCAGCAATTATCTGCTCCCTGGAAAGGCCCTCTGGGTCCGAAGAGAAAGCGATGCTCTTCTCCGTCAGGTTCATCACGTTGCCGCTCGCTGTAATCGTGATCTTGTAGCGTTCGCGTCTGCCGAGAGGACTGGTCGCCATAACTGATGTCATAGCCTTGAATCCACTCAGCAGAAACTCGGGCGGGTTGGGTGGCTGAAACCTAAGGACCATCCCGGCCCCCGGCTCTATTCTGAGCCTAGAGGCATAAAGGTTGATGCTGCCTTCCTTGACCGTCACATCCAGCCCGACAGAAAGATTTTTTCCGAGTTCACCGGCGACGACCCCTCCGCCGTCTACCAGCAGGTCCATCTGCGGCGGCTTCGCATGGACGTTGGAGCCGATCGTCAGCCCCAGGTCAACGAACCTGGGATGTATGGGCAGCCGCAGCGGTGGCGATGGAGGTCTCTTTTCCGGGATTGCAAATTCCAGCACGGCGTTGGATAACGTTACCCCCGGCTCATATCCTTCCACCGGGGCCTGCCCGACTATCGGCATAAAGAGCGTGCCTCCGACGGCAATCCCGGCGTCTACCTGCGTCCTGACCTTTTCCTGCAGGCCGAACACGTCTTCCTCCTCGAGCACGAGTCCGCTCGCTCTCAGAAGCAAGTCGATCGTGCCGTAGCCCTGGTCCTTGCCCGCTATACTGATCGTTCCGCCGGGCTGCAGCGCGACTGTGCCGCCGCTTGTCGATTGCGCCGAGAGTTTGTTGAACACAACTTTCTTTCCGTCGAAGCCGATGTCGATATCGACCTGGCTGAAGCTGTTCCGAAAGCCCCGGATCGCAAGGGTTCCGTTCTCGACCCTGACTGCGCCGCTCAGCGTGTAGTCGGCTAGCGTCCCGCCCGCATTCACCTCAGCAATAAGCGCGCCCGACGTGAGCGGTGGCGGCTCGACTGCCCTAATGAACGTTCGCAGCAGGGCCAGGGTCTCGTTCGCCAGCGCGGCTCTGAACTCGAACGGTTTGTCCCTGGGGACATTGAGACTGCTCCAGTCCCACGGCACACTGCCCTGCGCCACGACCTGGTGCCCGTTTATCGAGAGTATCACGTCGGAAACGTCTATGCGCTCTCTGCCGATGTTTATTTGCGAAATCCTAAGGCTGCCGAAAGCGACGCCGTGGATTCCTGGTTCCACCACCTCGACCGATCCCCGGATGTCGGGCTTCCTCCGATCTCCGACGACTGTGAACTCGATGGTGGCTTTGCCCGTTGGAGTGTTCTCGCTTAGCCAGGGCTGCAGATGGGTGAGGTCTACATTGGCCGCAACCAGGTCCAGAGACAGTTTACCGGACTGATAGACGGGGCCGCCCGGCGTTAGCGGCTGCAGGGCTGCATACGTATCACCCGCTATGGCCTTCGCCTCGTTCAGCGTCACCGAGCCGTCAGCAAGCGATGCGTCCAGAACCATCGATTCAATCTGCCGCGAGTCGAACGCCATCTGCTTGACGGCCATCTTGACCGATCCGTTCAGATAATCGAGAACACTTGCTTCCTTCGGAGCCCCTTCCGGCAGCGTAAAATAACCTCCGACCTCGAACGAACCCTCCATCGTGCCGCCGCGCAGCCCGGGAAGTCGCTGCAGGACGTCCCGGACCGACCCGGCCTTTTCCGACGCCATGTAGGGGCTTGCGAGCAGCATCGTCCACAGGTCCACAACACTCACCCGCGACATCCTGCCGGAGACCGAAGCCGCGTGCCTGGTCTTCAGGTCCAGGTCTCTTCCTTGCAGTTCAAACTCTTGGTCTTCGCGGGCGAGCCTAAAACGGCACGACTCGATTGCGCTGCCAGAGTAGTTGGCCTCAAAGACGGCCTGATCGAATTGCACTTCGTCGAGGATCAGTCCGCCGATCTCCGCGGATGTGGCTATCTTGAGCTCGTCAAACGATCCCGTTATCGTGCCTTTTGCGCTCGCGACGCCTCCCACGGTTACGTAGCTCTCCAGCCGGTCACGCACGCGC
>JBMFPI010000051.1:0-13772 GCA_049969195.1 Armatimonadota bacterium | reverse complement strand
TGTTGACGCCCTGCACGGCTACCCCCGATCCCAGCACGCGAAGGCCCTCAGCTTCCATCAGAACCACCTTGATTGCCCTGGAGCCGGCATCTATCCCAACACCGATCATACGCTTCTCCCCACCGCGGACGCACCGCCACGAACAGTTTCGCAGAGCGCCTCGACCCTCACCGCGATCCGGGCGGAGTCAGAAGGCGAGTAGTCTGTCTCGATACGCAGGTAAGGGATTCCAAGTTCCTCTTCTGCAAGCTTGCGTACATAGTAGGATTCGATATCGTAAGTGGCACAGGCCTGCCAGACAAGGTCGATCACACACTCCGCACGATATTCGGCCGCAAGGCTCCGAAGGTTCTCGAGGCGCCGGGTATTGCGCGTCATCAGAGCGCACGGAATGCGGAAGTACTTCTCCGCGAGTGCACGGATAGGATCGGCCGCATCGGCATCCACGTCTTGCAGGATCGGTTTGAGACCGGTGCAGTTCTCCATACATACTATCAGCCCGCCGCTCGACTCGATGATGTCCACGACACGTTCCGCACCGTGGACTACAGGCACCCCGGTGAGCAACACCCTGACGCGGCGTTCCGAACCCCCTGTCGAGCTGCCGAGGTTGGAAAGCTCGGCTGTCCCGAAGCCTGCGGAGCACGAATCTGCGTTGCTGTAAGAGGCCTTACCGGCCACGGTTGAGCCTGGCCGTCTACTGAGCTCCGCAATCGCGTTTTCATATTGCGCGATGGCTTCCGGGATGCACGAGATAATGCTGCGGAAGTCCAGGAGCTGACGGCCCGTAATAGGCGGATCGTTCGACTTCATCAGCGCGGCCAACTGCCGTCGCAAGGCACGTTCGCGGTTCATCTCAACGACGGCCTGTCTGATTTTTTCGGGCGTGATCTCCGCCCCAAAACGATTCTCCAGCTCCGCCTTGAGCTTGCGCATCTCGCTTACCCAGTGCTCGAGCGCGCCCACGTCGTCTTGTTTCTGAGGAAGCTCCATAACATACACGGGCTTCGTCTCCGCCATCAGCTCGAACATCTTCTTCTTGCCGTCGCATGTGGTCTCGGCGACGACCAGGTCTGCCCATCTGAGAAACGGGTTCCTGCCGGTTACGTGGTACCCGAACGTGGACTTGATCAGCGGACATAGGTTTGTAGGCAGGTATTCCTCTGCTGGAGGAATCGTTTCGGCGTTCCCGCCACACAGGCACACCGGCACACCGCCCGCTGCCATTATCAGCTCGCGAGGCGCAAACTCACAGGTTATGCCCACGATCGGTCTGCTGTTCGACTTAGCTTCCTCAGCGTAGTCATAGCAGTTATCGACCATATTCTCGAACCACAATCGGAAACTGTCGCTCATCTTCTGCCTACCCCAATTGAAAGCCGGCTTTCGCGCTGCTCACGTCGGAACCAAGCCGGACTGAACATTCCTGCAGTGTCGGGTTGTTGAGATAGAACCCGCCTGTCGCAACAGCCTGGGGTGCAATGCGATCCAAAGGCTGGGCGCACCACGCTACTGTCCCGCGGGAATATCTTACCTTGACCATCTCACAAGATCGCGCCGGGCTGAATCCCTGCAGCACAATGTACCAGTTCAGTCTTGCTGGGCAAGAAAGCCCGGGACCCCGTCATCCTGAACTCCATTCAGTATCTATCCATTCGGCGCCTGGATGCCGAAACAGGTTCAGCACGACCCGGCTCCCATCGAACCGAACTGTCCCAGCGCGATAGCCCGCTTTGGGAAGCCAGGTCCGTCCTCCACGAGGGCAGCCGGCGCGCCTTCGTGCGCGAATCGTAGAGGAACCCCGCACACTCTTGCCTAACCCGGATCACGCTCGGGCTGATTCTGCAACGGAGCTTCCTTTCCCCCGATGGGCCGTTGGCCCATTCGCATTTTCATTCTACCTCAGAACCCGTCTATCCCCGAGTCGACGCGTGACCTGCGCGTCATCTAGGTATTCGAGTATGGCGATTGCGTATTTACGCGTGACTCCGAGCAGGTCGCGGAGTTCCGGAGCGCTGATACTGCCTTTCTCGCGAATGCACCGGGTCACGAACTCGCGTGCAGTGCACAGGCTCTTCTCGTGATAGACTACCCGGTCCGCCAGGCGAACCAGCCGTCCCATGTCCGTAAGCGCGGTCATCACGTTGTCGAACCGTTCGCGCTCGACCTTGAGCTTAAGCTGCAATTCCTCTTCCGGCGGAGTGGAATAGCCTGTCGACTCGTAGATGCTTTCTATCCTGGCTGCCAATTCCCGCTCGCCCGGCTTCCACTGCGGCTCACGGCCCGCCAATCCGACCTTCGTTCTGCTTGCGCGCAACCTGCCCGAATCGCATAGGTTGGCGATCAGTGCGTCATACACCTGTCGGTCGGCAAGCTTCACAAACCGCGACTGAAGGTCCGAAGCCGGCATAAACACCCGATACGGGTTCCGGGCATAATAGTCCTCGAGTATTCCTACAAGCTTGTTTGCCAGCTCTTCGCAGGCGCTGGATGACATAAACGATCCTCGCCTGACGTCGCCGCTCTCGCGCAGCGCGATTTGGACGAGCCTGCCGCTCTCCACGAGTCTCTGCACAGCTTCCGCAACTGCCTCCTCGCTTTCGCCGACAGCGCCAGCCGCGTCCGACACCCCCATCGTCGCCGCGCCTGATTTCTCGAAAGCCTGCTCTACCGCCTCGTCGAGCCCGCCCGTAAGCTTCTCCAGAGCCGCCATGGTTCGCTCGTCAAAGCGCTTGTGCCTGGGCGGGTCCGCGTCGAGTATCAGACCGCCGCCGATTGTCGTTTCCGAAGTGAAAGTGCGGATCACGAACCGGTCTTTCGGAACCGCGACCGTCGGTGACTCCAGGACGAACTGCGTGATTGCTGTCTGCCCCGGAGCCATTGACTCGCGGTCCAGCAGTCGGACCCTGGCTATGACCTCGTCGGTCCCTACGTGGAAACGCACTCTGGTCCCGTTTCTGAGCGCCTCGCCGCAGGTGCGCAAGAGGTGGAACTGCACATCCACCCGACGAGTTGGCGACACCGATCCGCATGCCGCGGCCGTCTGACCGCGCCGAAGCTGTTCTTTCTTCACGTCTTGCAGGTTGATAGCGGTTCGCACGCCGATACGGGACTCGTCAACGCTGCGGCCGTGCACCTGTATCCCGCGCACACGCGCCGTCAACCCGTCCGGTTGTATTTCCACCCTGTCTCCAACGCGGACGCGTCCCGAAAGTATCGTGCCCGCGATAACCGCGCCGAACCCCTGCATGGCAAAAGCCCGGTCCACGGGCATTCGGAACACCCCGGTATCGCGGCGCTTTCGCGTTCTGCGCGCGACCTCGACAAGCGCCGCCCGCACGTCTTCAACGCCCGCTTCCGTAACGGAAGATACCGGTATGACGGGCGCCGATTCCAGAAATGTTCCAGCCACCAGGTCCCCTATCTCCCGGACAACGGTGCGAATACGTTCCGCGTCAACTAGGTCGGTCTTGGTGACGGCCACGATTCCGTCAGGGATGTCGAGCAGCCGGAGTATGTCGAAGTGCTCGATGGTCTGCACTCCGATGCCCTCGTCGGCGGCGACAACGAGCAGCACGGCGTCAAGGTTGCTCGCCCCGGCGACCATAGTCCTGACCAGCTTCTCGTGGCCCGGCACGTCGATGAAAACTATTTCTCTGCCGATGCCCGTGTCCAGGAACGCAAACCCGAGCTCGATGGTGATTCCGCGCCGCTTCTCTTCTTCGAGAGTGTCCGTGTCGAACCCGGTGAGCGCCTTAATGAGCGCGGTCTTGCCGTGATCAATGTGCCCGGCTGTACCGACGATGGTATGGCCGCTTTCTACGAGCATAGTGTGCGATAGAACATCATTGTCGGGGCGCCGCCGAAGGAGATCGCGATCCAGATTGCTTCGGCGATCTCTTCCTCGCTGACGCCCAGTCGGCGCGCCTCTTCGACGTGTATCCTGACGCATGGCTCGCACTTGGAGAGCACTGAAAGCGCGATCGCTATCAGCTCCTTGGTGCGTTCGGGGATCGCGCCGTCGCCGCCGACAGCGCCCATGAACTCGCCGAAGCGCTTCTGGATTTCAGCGCCCGCCTGTGTGCTGGTGAGAGCCGGCAGTGCACCATCAATTTCCGCTGGCGCGCCGGCACAGCAGCACGCCTCAGATTTGACTTCATCCAATCTGGTGTCCTCCGTATTGCGAGTGTACGTGGGCACGGGCTCTCCGGTCGCGGTCCTTCTGACCAGAATCCGCCTGTCCGATTCATGCAGCACCATGCCTATCACCGACGTATGTCTGACCCCGCGCTTGATAAGCTCTGACACTAGAGCCCCGGTCTTCTCCTCCGGCACGGCGATGAGAAGCCCTCCCGAGGTCTGCGGGTCATAAAGGACGGCCATCATCTCCTCGGTAAGGTCCTCGTCGGCGGCCACGAATCTGGACGAGTGCTCAATATTGCGCTCGATCCCGCCCGGAATCACGCCGCGGGCGATCAGGTCCATCACTTCGTCGAAGACCGGAACCTGGTCGAACCAGATCTCCGCCGTAACCCTGCTTTGGGTCACCATCTCTACCAGGTGGCCGAGCAGGCCGAACCCCGTGACATCCGTTGCCGTTTCGATTCCCATCTCGATCATTACATCCGCTGCGGCCGCGTTAAGCTGAGTCATCGAGTCGGCAGCCGCTGCCAGGGCTGAGGACGAGGCCATCCCGATCTGCCCTGCGAAGCTGATTACTCCGACGCCCAGCGGCTTGGTCAGGACGAGCACATCACCAGGTCTGGCACGATCGTTTGTGATGATCCTGGACGGATGTATAAGCCCCGTCACCGCATAGCCGAACTTGGGTTCCCTCTCGTTGATGCTGTGGCCGCCGATTACCGTGACACCCGCCTCACGCATCTTTTCCATCCCGCCGCGCAGCATCTGCGTCATCACCCGATGGCTCACGCTCTCGATGGGAAAGCCTATGACCGAAAGCGCAGTCAGCGGCTTTCCGCCCATCGCGTAGATGTCGCTCAGCGAGTTGGCTGCAGCGATCTGGCCGAACGTATACGGGTCGTCGACACAGGGCGAAAACACGTCCACTGTCTGGACCAGCGCCATATCTTCTGTGATCTTGTACACGCCCGCGTCGTCGCATGTGTTGGAACTGACCAGCACGTTCGGGTCGGACACCTCGGGCAGCCCTGCCAGGACCTGTTTGAGGTCGTTCTGGTTGATCTTGGAGGCGCAGCCCGCCTTTTCAACGAGTGTGGTCAGCGCGACCTGCTCGATCGCTTGTTCATCACGCTCGCCGGCGCACGGGCAGATGTCTTTCTGTTTGAAAGTCTCGCACGGGCACGCCTGCCGCGGGTTGCAGATGCAGTGGCCCAGTTTCACCGACCGCTGCATTATCCGTCTACGTTTCTCGACGTCAATCATCGTCGTCCACCTCGGACAAGGGTTGCAAATTCCGCCAAAATCCGAGTACCCGGTTCCAGGAGTCTATTCGGAACCGGAACTCCCTCTCTCTTTACAGGAGTGCACCCGGCGCCGGAGCTTTCTCTCCCTTTGCGGGAGAGGGCTGGAGTGAGGGTCAACTATGCTCTGGGAACTCAAGTCAGTCCGCTGCCAAAGCGCCCTACACCCAACCGTTCAGCATCCACAGAGAACCCGGCGTTTTCGCCGGTTCGACGCCTCTTGGCTGAGCACGAGAATAGCCGGAAACTCGCCCATCGCAGGAGCGTGCGCCGTTATTTGGAACGGCCTTCGCCCCAACACCCGACACCCTTTATGAAAGAACCGGTTTCTCAGGATTCCCCCTGCTTCAGGATCAGGTACTTGCCGGTGCTGAGAGCAAACTGCAGAGCGCGTTCTGCACAACCGCATCTTCATCGGGCTGAATTGTGCGGAAGTCCAACAGGACTGCCCCCTGCTGAATCCTGGTGAAAATCGGCGGGCTGTATCGGCGCAAGGCCTTTGCGAGGTCATCGTCGGACATCGCGAGCGGCCTCACGCGTAGCAGTCTTGTCGGCAGCATCTCAGCCGGCACGGACCCACTGCCTATCTGCGACTCGCCGTCGACAACCGATACCTCCGCAGTGCCCGACGCGCTCTTTGCCAGGGCGTTGGCTATCGCCTCTGCGCGCCTGTCTATGGTCTCGACGCTCATTGAAAGCATCCTGTAGACCGGATGTCTGTCTTCGAGCTTGCTGCTGTCCAAGAACAGACGCAGCGTGGCTTCAAGGGCTGCCACCTCCATTTTTCCGACCCTCACTGCGCGCGCCAACGGGTTCTTCTTGATTCTTCCTACTACATCAGCTTTGCCGACGATGATGCCGCATTGAGGTCCGCCGATAAGCTTGTCGCCGCTGAAGCAGGCTACGTCTACCCCGGCCTTGATGCTGTCTCGAACCATCGGTTCCGGTTCCAGCCCGTATTTGGAAAGGTCAACCAGGGCTCCGCTGCCTAGATCGTCGATCACCGGCAGACCGTGCTCCGCTGCGACTTTGACTATGTCCTCGATACGCGGCTCCTCGAAGAACCCGACTATCCGATAGTTCGACATATGCACACGCATAATCGCGGCGGTGTTCTCGTTGACTGCGTTGGCGTAGTCGCTCAGATGGGTCTTATTGGTAGTTCCCACTTCGCGCAGGATTGCCCCGCTCGTCGCCATTACCTCCGGCAGGCGGAACGAGCCCCCGATCTCGACGAGCTGTCCGCGCGAGACGATAACTTCTTTCCCCTTCGCCAGCGTGTTCAGAATCAGCATGGTCGCGGCCGAATTGTTGCAGGCGACGGTCGCGGCTTCGGCTCCCGTAAGCTCGCAGAGTAGATCGCTGAAGTGCGCATCTCGTGACGAGCGCCGTCCTTCCTCGATGTCGGTTGCGAGGTTGCAGTAGCCTTGGATTACGTCGTTGACCGCCTCAATGGCCTTCTGCGAAAGTACGGCGCGCCCAAGCCCCGTGTGCAGAATAATCCCGACCGCATTTATCGCCCGGCGCAAAGACGGGGCAAACTTGGCATCCAGCTCCGATGCCACTCTTTCAGCCAGCCTCTCCAGCGAAAGCGCTCCTCGAAGGTCCTCCGGCGTCTCCGAACGGCATATCTCCGAGCGGACCGAATCCAGAACGGATCGCACAACTCCGACCACCACGCTGCGATCGTGCTCGGTGATAAGGCGCGCGACCGTCTCGGTCTTCATCAGTTCATCGACCGAAGGAAGCTCGCGAAGGATACTGTGCTTCAAGACACGCCTCCCCAATAGCAAACAGAAAAATACAACTCAAACCCGACGTTTTCGGCGATTCGACGCTCCTCGGCTAAGCGGCAGAATCGCCGAAAACGCGCCTTTCGCAACAGCCCCAAAAGTACACAAACAAGCGAAGCGCCCGGAGGCAGAACCCGGCGACCGCGCACCGCCGGCCTCCGAACGCTTCGCCCGATTCTCCGATTGGGCCGGCGGCTAGTTCCTCGTCCAGACCGTGTCCCGGATACGTATCTGAAACGGCGCTTTCCAGAAAACGGGTCTTATAATCACCTGCCCTCTAATGTTGGGCCGTATTCCACCGGAATACGCGCAGGTCCCGCCTCAGCCATACCTGAACTTACCCTCTTGGAGCACCTTTCCGTTCATCGAAAGAATCTGGAACCCCGGGGGCTCAGACCCTTCGCCCTTCACAATCGAAACGTACTCCCCCGCGCGACCGACCACTTCGAGGCTGATGTTGACCCGGTTCTTGCCGGCGCTCGACGCGAGAACAGAGGCGACATACGGCGGCCCAATATCAAGCCTCAGGCTGCCGCCGGGCTTGACCTCAAGGAATCGGATTATACTCGATGTGACCCGCGAACGGACTCCGTCTTTTGTGATCGGCTGCAGAAGTACCCGTAAGGGCCCACGCGATGTGACCCGCCAACGGACTCCGTCTCTTGTGATCTCCTGATCATACATCCAGAGGACGTATTTTCCGGATGGTATGGTAAGTGTTCCATTGTCGGTGTCGACCACCAGCAGCCGCGGCCGCTGACCACGTCGTTCGTCGCGTTGAAGCGACAGGCTCACTTTGCCTTGCAGACCGGTAACGATCTTGCCGGTCGGGCCGCGGTAAGCTGCCGGGTCGAAGTGGGTCGTCTCCGGTACGTATCGATAGAACAGCCCCGCTACAGCCAGTATCATTGCAAGAAACGCGCAGAGCAACAGACCTATGGCTACCAGCACCACACGCACCACGCCCCGCAAGGATCTTATCGCCTTCACGATCCCGAGAACAGTTATCAGGATGAGAATGGGACTGACGAATATTACAACACCCATTGCAGGCCCTCCGATGCCCTTCAGACCAGGGTATGCCGGCTGCGGTCACAACCGGCCGATCTTCGTCGAGAGCCCTTACCCTGAACGCAGGAAAAAGCCGGTCCCACATCCAGCAAACTCGGGGTAGTTGCGATAAAACCGAAAACACGCCTACCGGAGCTGCCTGAGTAGACTCTCGATCCCGCAGAAAACGACGCGGGCTATGTGCACCACTGTAATTCGCTCCGCGCCTAGACAAACCTCCTGAAGCCCTGGGTCTAAGAGATACCCATCTTGATGTGCCTGGTTATCGTGCACTCGTGACAGCGGACACATTCGGCAGTGTTCATCTGGGCGACGGGGTCGATATCCACCGGGCACAGCTTCGCGCACGCTCCGCAGTTGTTGCACTTGCTGTAAGTCAGTCGAAAGCGAAACAGCGAGAACCTGTTGAAAAGGCTGAAGATCGCTCCAAGGGGACACAGCACCCGACAGAAGCCGCGCGAGACCAGTATCACAAAGACAACTACCGCAGCCAGGATGGAAATCCTGATCCAGAACCTGGGCGTGAAACCCCCGAACATCCCGGGCGTTACCTGCCAGTGCGCGACAAATGCCCACGGAATTGTGGATTCAATCACGCTGGACGGACAGCCATCGCAGAACGTATACGGCGCGTTCGGCCAGAAGAACGGGACCGCCAACACGAAAACTACGAGCAGCGCGTACTTGACGTAAGAAAGCCGCGCCGGGATTGCGAACTTGCGGGTTGGAATCTTGTGGAGGAGTTCCTGAAGCACGCCGAACGGGCAAAGCCAGCCACACACCAGCCGTCCCCCGAACGTCCCGACAAGGCCCAGTATGCCGATCGTGATAAAAGGAATAATCTGAAGCCGGGAGAAGTTGATCAGAACGCCCAGAGGACAGGCCATCGTCGCCCAAGGACACGAGTGACAGTAGAATATCGGGGAGCAGATTCCGCGCAGGGCTCCCGTGTTCAGGTTTGAAAACCAGATATTGAGAAAGCCCAGGTTGATCAGAACCAGTGCCGAAGCCTGTGCCAGCCTCCGTGACAATTGAATCTTCTTTGCTCGTGTGACTATGGACCCCATAATCACCAACCTTCGGGCTACAGTCAGGTAGGGCAAGCCGCGGGGGCCGACGGCTTCTTCGCGGGTTTCTTGGGCGGGGGCTTCCTGACGACAGGCTTCTTCGCCGAAGGCTTCTTCGGCTGGGTCTTCTTCGGAACGACCGTCCTGGACAGCGGCTTCTTCACGGCCGGTTTTTTTACAGTGGGCTTTGGCTTGGCCTCTTTGCCGGCGACGACGGGCGCCGCCTTTTTAGCAGGCTTTTGCCCCGAGACCTTTGCTGCGGTAGGCGTTCGTCTGGACGGAGCAGACAGGCTCGTCTTCTCAACGTACGGGTTTGTGAACGAGCCTTGCGAGTCACGCTCAATGCTGTGATTAAGACTGAGCTTCGTAACAACAAACTCACCAACGGGAACCTGGTCGACTCGATAACGCACCGAGCGTACCGAATAACCAATCGCGCCGGCGAACAGGATCACAAGAAGGGCTATGCCGAGCGGCCGGGCCGCCCGTCCTGGGTTGATGATTTTCATAATTCGAACCACTCTTGGGGTCGACCTGCGGCGAGCGCTGGGCCCTCGCGCGCAGCCATGTGTAAACCGGTTGTTGCGACCGAACTCAAACCCAGCGCCCTTCGGCGCATCGACGTTCCTCGGACAGGCGGGAAGAGCGCCGAAAAGCGCGCCTACGGCAACAACTGCATACAGTGACGAATTCCGACGCGCGCGGTTTCCGAATCCAAGCCGAATGTTGCACACCAAGTGCGCCACATGCCCACCCGGCACCACTGCTTGCACTCCTCGCCTCTGCTACCACTCTATTACACCGCCCGGGGGGGTGTCAAGTGAGCCACCCTCTTCTCTCGGCAGGTTGTTGAACTAGAACGCAAACCAGGCGTTTTTGGCGGTTCGACGCCCCCGAAGTAAGCAAAAAAATCGCCGCAAATGTGCCTATCGCAAGACCATCCTTGGGCGATTGGTTTACTCTCGGAGGGCACGCACGGCATCCCGTCATCCTGAACTCGATTCAGGATCTATTACTTCGGCGCTTACAGAGCAGGCGTGTCCGATGAGAAGCAGCGGCAACATGTCGCCAGCCCCGGGACTAGGTCAGCATAGCCCGATCCATCCGAACCAAGCGGGAGAATTGCCGCAAACGCACCCATCGTAACAACCGCGATCTTCCTGCACTTGCGTTCCGGAGGCGATTATATATACTAAGGTTGGTTACGGCGCAGGCGGGGAGGGACGGCGGTTGTCCAGGGGAAAGATCCTGGTCGCTGACAGCGACAACGAAGCGAGAGAACATCTCGCCGAGTCTTTGAGTGCCAACGGGTACGACGTAATACGGGCGGCTTCCGGCGCCGAGGCAGTGCGCATAGCGCAGCTTGATTGCCCCGACGCGGTCACGATCGCGCTGGAGATGCCGGGGATGGACGGCATCGAGACCTGCCGGGAGATCCGGAAGACTCTGTTCGTCCCCATTGTCCTTATCGGTGATCATTCCAGGGAAAGCGAACTGATGTCCGGTCTAGATGCCGGCGCCGACTATTACGTGACCCGGCCGTTGCGTACGGCGCAGGTGCTGGCTTATGTCGGCGCAGCAGTCCGGCGAGAGCTGGTCTACAGCCGGTGTCGCCCCGCGACGGATACCATCCGGATCAAAGACCTCGCGCTCGACCTAGCCGCGCACGAGCTCAGCCGAAACGGTCAGACGATCCAACTCTCACCAACCGAGTTCCGGCTTCTTGCAGCGCTTGCTCGGAACGCGGGTCGAATGCTCACGCGCCAGGAGCTGCTGCAATCGGTCTGGGAGATCACGGCGGCTGAGGACATGCACTCTAGAACTGTGGACGTTCATATCGGAAGGATAAGGCGGAAGATCGGCGATGACGGGTCCCGACAGCTCTATATCAGCACGGTCCGAGGGTGGGGATACAAAATGGCGTTATAGAGCCCCGGCCAGACGGCAAAACGGCCGGAGAGCCTGGCCTACCCCCCGGCCGAAAGCGAACGGCAATCCGCTCGCTCCATGAGTATTATATCCAATTTGCGCGGGCGCACGGCTTAAAAGTACACACTTCGACCTTAATTTTTCTACATATAACGGGCCGGACATCGCGCAGGCCATACTGTCGCGAACATGACGCATAGTGTACCAATCAGGCTTACCGGAGGACTCCACCCATGAGCAGCATGCTTGCCGGAAAAACGGCCCTCGTTACCGGCGCGGCCAAGCGGATAGGCCGGGCGATAGCTCTTGCCCTGGCGTGCTCCGGGGCCAACGTCGTGATACACTACCGAAACTCCGAACCCGAGGCAAGAGAGCTTGCCCAGAAGATCGAGTCTGTTGGCGTCCGCGCGTGGTGCGTCAAAGCGGACCTGGCCGTCAGCGAAGAGCTTGAGCGTCTCGTGGACAGGGCCTGCTCGTCGGCAGGGACGCTCGACATACTGGTAAACAGCGCGTCCATTTTCCCCACGAGCGACTTCAATTCGGTGAGTTCAGTTCAGCTTGCTGAGAACATACAGGTGAATGCCTGGGCGCCGTTTGTCCTGGCCCGACATTTCGCCCGGCAAGCCGACTCGGGGCACATCATCAACATCCTCGATTCGCGCATAACAGGCTACGACTGGAGCCACGTCGCATACCATGCCAGCAAGTATCTCCTCGAGCTGTTCACCCGGATGATGGCCATTCAATACGCGCCGAATATCGCCGTGAACGCAGTGGCGCCTGGACTCATACTCCCGCCGGAAGGAAAAGACGATAGCTACCTCGAACAGCTCAAACAAACGCTTCCTCTGAAGCGCGTCGGGAGTACGCGGGACGTGACGGACACGGTGCTTTTTCTCGTCGCGAGCCGATTCATCACGGGACAGGTAATCTTCGTGGACGGCGGACGTCATCTGGCCGAGGCGGGCGGTGGATAAGATACATATTAGAGACCTCGCGTTGCGGTGCATCATCGGTGTTGACGAGGAAGAGCGGCGCGAAAAACAGGATGTGCTCATCAGCATTACACTGCACACGCATCTTGCCAGGCCGTGTCGCACGGACGATTTCGCTGACACCGTCGACTATCGTGCCCTCAAGAAACGAATAGTTGCGCTGGTCGAGGCGTCGGAGTTTCGCTTGATCGAGGCGCTGGCGGATGCGGTAGCGCGCGAATGTCTGCAGTTCGAAGGCGTGCGTCGTGTGGATGTGACTGTGGAAAAACCGGGCGCGCTGCGGTTCGCGAGAACAGTCGCCGTGGAAATAAGCCGCAGGGCCTGAGGTCCAAGACGTATGTGCGCTCTGAGGCTACCGATAGGGGATTCGTTATGAACCACGAGAAAGTGAAAGAATTGATCAGAGAACTGCTTCGCGAGTTCGGTGAAGACCCGGAGCGCGAGGGGCTCAAGAATACTCCCGAGCGAGTCGCGAAGAGCTACGAGTTCCTGCTCAAGGGCTATAAGTCGGATGTGGACGCCCTCCTAAAGGGTGCCGTGTTCACGCAGGACACCAACAGCATGATAGTGGTTCGCGACATCGAAGTCTACAGCCTCTGCGAGCACCATATGCTGCCCTTCTTCGGACGCTGCCACATCGGATATATATCGAAAGGCAAGGTTCTAGGTGTCAGCAAACTGGCTCGGGTGGTGGACTGTTACGCTCGCCGGCTCCAGATGCAGGAGCGATTGACCCAACAGATCGCACGCGCCATAAAGGACGCCATCGACGCCGAGGGGGTAGGCGTCGTGATCGAAGCACAGCACCTCTGCATGATGATGAGAGGCGTGGAGAAACAAAACTCGCTCCTGACGACCTCCGCCGTTCTGGGCAGTTTCCACGACTCGCCGGCAACGCGCAATGAGTTCCTGACCCTCATCAGCACGCGGCGCCGCGCCTAAGCGGCGCGCGCGATTCCCCGGTCCAGCCCTGAGGCGCCAGAACAGATTTGGGGTCTCGTAAAGTCGTTGCCGTAGAACGCAGACCCGGCGTTTTCGGCGACTCGACGCTCCTGAACTAAGCGGGACAATCGCCGAAAAAGCGCCTGCTGCAGCCCGGGGTCTCACCCGCCTGCCGCGCCCCCGGCCCGCGATACTGCGTATACCGCTACGTCGCCCGCGTGATACACTCGGAAGAGCCGCCGTCCGATAAGCTCCGACGGCGGGCGCGTTTCCGGGCCGACGGCGACGTAGAACTCTGCCTTCGACTTGAGCAGGATCTGCTCGCGTCGCCGCACGGGAACGGCCTCGTTCACAAATTCCATCCACTCGCGCAGTTTACCGGCGTAGTCCGGGGTCTCGCTCCAGTGGCCGTAGTAGACCCGGTGGCCCGTTAGCGCGGGTGTGAAGAGGGCGAATGTCGGTGGCGCGAAGATAGACCTGCGCCAGTCGGCGTCCTTGCGAAGCCGGTCCATAGCGTCCAGTTCGAAGCCG
>JBMFPI010000050.1:0-14002 GCA_049969195.1 Armatimonadota bacterium | reverse complement strand
AGCCCGCTGATCACGATCCTGATTCCCTTTCCGTTCCCGGAGCCGTCGTCATACCCGGTGCCGTCGTCTACGTAGATGTAGTTCGAGGTTACCTTCGTGACCAGACCCCAGGTGCGAACCAGGATCCCGCTACCGGCGAGGCGGCTGTAAGCAGCCCCGACCCCGGATGTCCCGATGGGCTTCAGGGCTGTGCCGACGCTCTTGGTAATGTCGTGCAGGCCAAGGTAGGTCTCGCCGTTGGCATCAACCCTCACGACCCCGAGCATGGTGATCGCGTCGCCGGGGATAACGGAGGGAAGCCCCGTAACCTCCGGCTTCACCTTTAGGCCGGATACCCGGTTCGGCTCCTCTACGTAGTAGCTGCCGTCAGCGAACGTAGCGGAGCTTGCCGTGACTATCTTGGGCTCGGTGATGCGAACTGCTGAGCCCGGAGTAAGTGACTTGACGTCGACCAGAGATGCGTACTCCGTGCCTCCCGTATACGCCGACTCGATGGCGCCCATATCAGGCGCGAGGCCCTGGAAGCTCAGGCCCACGTCGATTCCGGCGTCTACCGCCGGGGAGTTGGCTGTGAGCGCATAGCTGAACGGTTCGCCACCGACGAATTGCGGGTCGGCAACAACATCGCCCAGTCCGCCCATCACGTTAGCCGGGTTACCCCAGAACAGGTTGTACTGGTAATGGAACTGGCTGAAGTCATCGGTGGCATATATCCACTGGCGCATATTCGTGACGATGTTGTTCGTCCACTGCCAATCCACGTTAGGCCCGTAGGACTTCACCATGTACCAGGCATAATCGGCTGCGTCCATCGTGTTGTTGTACGCTCTGGTTCGGTTGGTTCCGCCGTGAGTGCCGATAGAGATGGCCGCCTGCCCCGTCACGGTGTTGGTAAGATTGGCTATCACGTTGTTGTGGAAGAAGCAGTCGTCCGAGTTATAGCCCGCGCTGGGGATACCAAGTATCTCGATGCCGTAGACGTTGCCCTCGGAGTTAGTGCCGGCTCCGTGGATGTAGCAGTTCTTGACGGTGATCCTGGCCCCGCCCGCAATGACTACCCCGGAGGCACAGTTGGCTATCTCGAAGCCGTCGATCACGATGTCGTGCACCTGCGGGACGACTGGCCCCCAGTACTGGTCGGCGAAGCCGCACCTGTCCTCCGCGCCCTGCATATCGATCACGGCGCCCGGTTCGGCTTTGTAGGTTATCGGATACCCCGGCTTGCCGCTGCACCAGGCGAGCTGCACGCCTATCTGCGAGACGTTTGCCGGGCCGTATGTTCCGGCGTGCACCAGCACTGTGTCGTTGGGCCTGAGGATCCCAGTTGCGTCTCCGTAGTCAATCAGTTTCCAGGGGCGCTCAAGGCTGCCGTCGCCATTCGTGCCGTTCCAGCCGTCGGGCGTCACGTGGTAGGTGATACCCTCCCTTACGTAAGGAGACTCGAACGCGCCGCAGTCGGGAGCTGTGCCCTGGTAAGGATAGCCGAGCTCCGTTCCCATATCGATGGCCTTGGAACCCTGCTGCAGGTGATAGTCATAGGGGTCGCCGCCGACGAACATCGGGTCGCCGACAAACTCACCCACGCCGCCACCGCCGTTGTTGATCTGGTTGTTCCAGTAGCAGTTATACTGCCACACCGCAGCGCCCGGTTGCTGGATAGCTATACCATATGTGCAGTTGGCAGAAATGTTGTTCTTGAACTGCACGCCTTCGTATGAGGACAGTCCGCTCTGGTATATCAGCCACATACCGACACCGACCGTGTCGATCGTATTGTGGTATACCTTAGTGCGAATGCCCGTGTAGAGCGCTATGCCGCCACCTAGTTGGTTACCCTGCAGATTGGAGATCACGTTGTTTATGAACAGACAGTCTTCGGACTGCTCTCCCGACACCGCTGCCAGAGCTATGCCGTTGACCGCGTTGGGGATATTCGCATCGTGAATGTAGCAGTTCTTGACTGTGATCCGGTCTGCTGCGGCAATCCGGATGCCCAGCATAGCTCCGGATACGTCAAACCCGTCTATGACGATGTCGTGCACCGCTGGACTGTTGACTCTGATGCCGGACTGGGCAACCTGGTTGGTGCGGACTATCTTGACGCCGGACCCGTTCGCCTTATAGGTAATCGGGTTACCGGGCGCACCGGAGCAATTGCTGATAATGACGCCGGACGCCGAGGAGAAGTTGCCGTTTTCGTAGGTATAGGTGCCGGGCTGGACCAAAACGGTATCCCCGGGATAGAGCAGGCCGTTCACGTCACCGTAGTCGATCTGCTTCCAGGGGTGCTCAAGTGAGCCGTCGCCGTTTGTCCCGTTGTCGCCGTTCGGCGTAACGTAGTAGGTCTTCGCCAGGATGGTCAGCACGAAGTTCTGGATGACCGTGCTTGACTGGGCTACTTCGACCTCGGCCTCCGACGGGCTAGCTCCGGGGTAGCTTGCCCTGACCGTGTAAGAGCCGGGTGCAAGCGCGCAGAACTGGTAGTTGCCGGATGCGTCCGTCGTAGTGCTCTCGCTCAGTCCGACTAGCTCAACCGTGGCTCCCTGTATGGGTGAGCCGTCGGTGGACTTGGTGACCTTGCCTGTTATCCGGCCTTCTTCGCCCGTATAAGGGCTTTCGTAGCGTCCGATGTCGGGTACGCCGATGGAGCCGGGCAAGCCGACGTCGGTGCCCGCGTTGACGGCCGGAGAGCAGGCGGACAAATGGTAGTCAAACGGCGTGCCGCCGACGAAAAGCGGGTCGGCATTAAGCTCCGTAGCATCCGGCATGGCCACGCCGCCGGCGTCGTATACCCCGTTAGTGTCCCAGTAGATATTGTGGCTGTGGACGAAGTTCGTGGAACCGTAGAGCGCGATGGCGGAATACCACATCTTCTGGATGATGTTATTCTTCATCACGGTTCCGTCGGACCCGGGCTGTCCGATGGCGCCGCCCGCGTCACACAGAGCGACGCAGCCGTTCACGATCGTGTTGTTGTAGATCAAAAGGTTGGAGGTCTGAACTTGCCCGATTGCCCAGTCATACTTGGGGGTTTCGGACATGTCTCCCAGGATGTTGCGCTCGATCCTACATCCTGAGCTACCGCCGCTCAGCATGTTGATCTTGCAGTACACACCGCTGAGGGTTTCGTGATACGCGAACACGTCGATATCGTGTATGTAGCAGTTGCGTATCGTGATGTTGTCGGCCCCCTCAGCCAGCTCAATCGGGCCGCCGGTTATCTCGAATCCGTCGATGACGATGTTGCTGACCGTGCTGCCGTAGATCTTGATGGCGGGGCGGGTCAGGGACTCGATCTTTGCCGCGTCGGTGCTGATGTAGGTAATCGGCGCCTCGGGAGTGCCCGACGATACCTGCAGGTCTCCCTGGCCGTCATCCCAGACGAAGTTTCCACTCACAATCACTACGTCCCCGGGCTGTAGGCCGATCGAGTCCGCTTTGCTGATCGTCTCCCAGGGGTTGCCCTCCGACCCGTCGCCGTAGAAGTCGTTTCCGTACTGGCTCACATAGTAGGTCGCGGTGAGCGCTGGGCTTGCCAGTAGAAGCACAATCGCGGTCATCACGATAAGCGCGAGGCCGCTTGTCGGGTGCTTCGCTGCCATTTCACATCTCCTTTCTCTATTCTCTGACTGATATCGAAGCTCGGCCGGCCGATTCCGGCCTTGCGTTGCCATACGTTGTTGCCCTCGACCTATCACCTCCGTCAATTGTTGGGAATACAGCAAGCTGGACTGGGCTTTGTCTTTCCATTCGGAGTGCACGAAGCGCGTAACAAGCAACCAGACATCCGGCCACCACAGCATATAGATATATCCATACTTGCTGCTTCATTACTACCACGAAAATGAAGTTCTGTCAACGGATAATTGGCAGCGAATCAGTTGAGTCTTTCTGGCGCAAACGCCAGAGGCTACGTCATCCTGAACTCGATTCAGGATTCCATCCTTTCGGTGCCTGGATGCTGAAACAACCTCAGCATGACATGATTCCCGCGGGAAACCGAGCTCTTCCTTGGGCGTGGCGGTTGCAACAAATCGCGCCTATTGCAGCGGCCCGACCCTGCCTGCGTCTTGACAAACCCCGGCGCAAGAGCTTATCATACAGCCTAGCTGAGGTTAGCCCTATGGAGCATACTGCCGGCGCCGGTAAGAACAGGCAGAATCGATATGTCCTGGCACCATCCCAGAGGTTTTTTCTCGATGCGTCCTCCCCTGTTCCACTGTATCACCAGATGGAACAGATTCTGCTCAAGATAATCTCGAGCGACGATGCGGTCGGGAAGCTGCTGCCCTCCGAAAACGAGCTAGCCGCCATATTCGGCGTGAGCCGCATCACGGTCAAGAAGGCCCTCGATATTCTAGCCAGCAAGGGTATGGTAGAACGTAGGCGCGCCCTAGGCACACGGGTAGCCCGCTTGCCAGTGACCGAAGACCTTGCCAGACTTACAAGTTACACCGAAGAGATGGAAGCCCGCGGCCTGACCGTGAAAACCCGCGTTCTGGCTACCGGAAGACATCTCCCCGATGACGCGGTCAGAGAAAAGCTCAAGCTCGAACCCGGCCAGGAAACCGTCTTCGCAACAAGGCTTCGTGGCACAACCGAGCAGTTCCCTGTCCTACTGGTCAAAACCGAGCTGCCGACCGACCTTGGGATCACCCCCGACGAGGACTTCAGCGACTCTCTTTACCGCATAATGGAGACCAGACACCACATCTCCATCGCCGGGGCCATCGAGACGCTGGGTGCGGCCAAAGCAACTCCAGAGCAGGCCCAGCTTCTCGGTATCGCCAGAGGCGACTGTGTACTTGTCCTGGAAGAGCTGGCCTACGCCCCCGACGGCCGGCCGTTGAGCTTCAGCACCGGAATCTATCGCGCCGACAGCTACAGGTTCTCAATCAACGTGCGCCGGTAACGAAAACCTCCTCAGAACCAGCCGATGGCGTTGTTCTTCCACATCATATTGTAATTGCTGTCGATCTGCAGTTTCACGTGCCCGTCTACGTATGAGAGATGGCATCCCCATATGCCGTCGCCGGCGTAATGCGGCGACTTGGGCCAGTACGGAAGCTCGATGAACACCATCGCCTTCGAAGGACGCTTAGCATCCCCGAGCTTCTTATTCCAGATCCAGTCGTCACGGACACTCGAGCCCAGATAAGACGGAGCGATATACACGTTATACATCACATTGCTCGGTACCGACGAATACTTGCCGTTCTCGCGTCCGCCGTTCTGACTCCATCTGTACTTGTTGAAGTTGTTTTGCTCGTCCGGGGTCCCCATCGGATAGTTCGGGATCTTGTCCTGCGGGTTGAATTGTGGACAGAGCCAGATACCGGAGTTCTTGACGTAGGTGTACATCGCGTCTACCAGGTAGTACCCCGGCGCGCGCCCGGTTCGACAGAGGTCCATTGCCGGAAACCAGTTGGTAGCATATGGGAAGCGGCCGCCGTTGTCGTCAAGATACAGCATCAGCGAGGTGTTGAGCTGACGATACTGACTTGCGCACTTAGTTCGCTTGCCCTGCTCTCTTGCAGACATGAATACTGGGAACAGAATAGCCGCCAGTATTGCGATTATCGCAATGACGACCAATAGCTCTATGAGTGTGAAACCCCTGTTCGGCCGCCGCATACCTTTAATCCCCCTTACTTCCTTCTTGCTCTCTTGCGAATCGATTCGGGACGCCGGACAGCCGCCCGGCGAATACGTTCATGTGTATTATGATATATCTTGCACCCCCTGTCAAGGCCTCGTTTGAGCGGCACAGCAAAATTTTTTCGGTCCGAGGGGAGCCAATTTGCCGAAAGGTATTGCCGTTTTTGGGAAGTAATGCAATAATGATATATGTAAGCGGAGACGGCGGGGTCTCCCAATATACATCGGAGTATAGAAGACTGTGCCTCAGAACCAACCTGATTCCTTGATCAAAAGGCTCTTCACCAAACCCAGCAGTGAGTACACCCCCGTGCCCTGGTGGGCCTGGGCGGGCACGCTCGAGCCCGAACTGCTCGAACAACAACTGCGACAAATGCGTGCGCAGGGCCTGACCGAGTTCTTCATCTTCCCCATCTATGGCATGGACGTCGAGTTTATGTCCCCTGAGTACATAGACCGCATCCGCCGGGTTATCGGCTGGTGCAAAGAACTGGGGATGAGGCTGTGGATTTATGATGAGCTCAATTGGCCCAGCGGGGTCGCGGCCGGATTGGTACCGCGGAAGCATCCGGAAGCCGTCGCGTCGCAGGTTCATATCGAGCGCTATGAGAAGCTTCCCCCCGAGCAACTGAGGTCGCTCCTGGGTGATGAGTCCGTGATGTCGGTCGTGCAGGTTCTGCAGGACGGTTCCGTGCGGCCGATCGACAACCGGGCTGTGCCTGCCAGCAGTGCCCTTGACGTTCTTGCATTCCGTCGCAAGCGGGATCAGATCGCCAGCCTGCCGGTGCGCGGGTGCCTGTGGACCCGCAACGACCCGGGATTGCTCGACATTCTCTCCGCTAGCGCCGTTCGTGCGTTTATCGAGGAGGCCTACGAGCCGATCGCCAGAGCATTTCCCGAGGAGCTTGGCCGAACCATCCGCGGCTTTTTTACCGACGAGCCACAGTTCGCACCAGGGGCGCTCCCGTGGACCGATGGCCTGCCTAAGGAGTTCCGGAAGAGGTACGGGTACGACATACTGCCGCACCTGCACCGGCTGATCTTCGACGACCCGGACTGCGATCGCGTGCGGATAGACTACTGGTCGCTCATTGCGGATATGGCCTCTTCGAACTATACCGGGCAGTTGGCCGACTGGTGCGCCGAACACAACATGGCCCTAACCGGCCACATGGTGCAGGAGGAAAACTCATATTCCGTCTGGTGGAACGGCGACGTGCCGAGTCATCTTTTGAAGATGCAGGTGCCCGGCTGCGACCTGCTGACGCTCGCGACGAACTATAAAGAACCAGAAGAATGGTATGTGTTCGGGGGCAAGTCGCTGATCAAGTCCGCAAAGAATCCGGGGAGCGCGGCGCGTTATACCGGGGCCAAGCGCGTCCTGTGCGAGGCTTACGGGGTGCTGCCGTGGTGGAAAGCGCCGGAACATGAAAAGGATCTTACCGATTGGCTGGTGGCCCTCGGAGTCAACCTGATCAACGACAACAGCCTTATCACCGACATCTGCGACTTCCGCAAGCGTGCCATATCGGGCAAGCATTTCACCCAGCCCTACTGGCCGGATGAGCACATCTATTACGAATACGCGGCCCGAATCTGCGGCCTTACGGCCGAGACCACTCTGGACACCCAACTTCTGGTGTTGTATCCATCGACGACCTGGTTTGCAGGCGTCAGAGGCGGCACGGATACCTCCGAGGCTTTGCGCGAGCTGGAACTGGCTTTCGACGTCACCTGCGACGCTCTGTTGCGCAGACACTGGCACTACGAACACCTTTACGAACAGATTCTCGAGACTGCTTCCGTGAAAGGCGGCGCTCTGGTGACCCCGGGTGGAGAGTTTCGGGGCATAGTGCTGGCTGGAATCAACCGCCTTCGACCGCAGCACGCGGCCAAATTAGAACAGTTCGCGCATTCGGGCGGCACGATAATCCTGGCCAGCTCGGATGTGACGGTAGTTGAGCAAGATCACAAGAGGCCGCTGCGGGCCGCGGCCGCGGCGAGGCTGGATTGCAAGTCCCCGACTTTCTACGACGACCTTGACCGTGCCCTCGCAGAGCGCATCGTCAGACCGTGGCGGATTTCAGGGCCCGGCGCCGCCGGGGTTATCAGCGCGGCACGTATTGATCGGCAGGGCGTCAGATACTTGTTCCTGGCGAATATGACCCCCGGCCCCGGGGAACTGGAGATATTCTGGGACGGCAAACTAAAGGTCGAGATGTGGGATGCAGACACCGGCGAGGCCTGGACCCCGCAGCAGGAATCCGGCAGACTCAGCCTCGTGCTTCCGGAAGGGCAATCGGTTTGGCTGGTTCAAACCGGGGCGCCGGTTGATTGCACTAGGCCGCCGGTTCATTTTGTGACCTCTACGGGCGCGGGTATCGAACTCGGCGGGACCTGGCAGTTCTCGACGGACCGGTCCAACCTCTTCAGCCTGGACTGCCGTCTGCTGGTCGACCGCGAAGGCGAGTTCGACCCGGCGGACGTTATGTCGCGGAGCGGGTGGATAAAACTGAGCGACGGAGATTCGGGCATAGAACTGCGCCCTGAGAATATGCAGCAATACTGGCTGGCGGCCGGCTTTGTGGTCGGGGAGGGCGCCGGCGACATTCATCTGGTGGTTGATACGGACTACGTCCAAGAAGCCTGGCTGAACGGTCAGAATCTGGGCGCGAGCAGGCCGATTACCGTATGGGACGAGCACAACCGGGCCTGGGACCTGAGTGAACACCTGAAGACAGGTGAAAACTCGTTGCTTCTGCGGGTGCGGCCGTCTCCGTATAACGCGGCCGACGTTGCCATATTTCCCGTTTCGATTGTCGAGCCGGTGGTCTTGCGAGGTTCGTTTTCAGTGAGCGAGCAGGGCGCCCTGATTGCGCCGAGGACCACCCTGGAGATAGGCGATTGGGGACAGCAGGGACTGCCTCACTTCGCCGGGGTCGGGATCTACAAGAACGAGTTCTCCTGGCCCGGCGGAGATGCACTGATCGACGTGAGCACGGGTAGCACTGTTGTGGAGGTGCTGGTGGACGGCAGATCACTCGGCAAGCGAGCCTGGGGCAGCCGGAAGTTCCTGGCCGCAGGTCTGTCGGCGGGCGCGCACGCAATAGAGGTGAGAATCACCAATACCCTGGGCGGCATACTGCGCCGCTACTACGGCGGCGACAAAGTGGCGGAAATACCCGCGTGCGGCCTGTTGAAACCCGTAAAGATAAACCATTTTAATATGAATAGCGAGGAGAGCTGAAATGGACGAATTATTGCGCGAGATCTACTCAATGGACAAGGCTGCTATGGAAGATGCGGCCAAGCATCTTATGTTAGGCGGCGGGACGCGCGGGATGCCGACCGTTGTGCGCGGGCAAGGAGTCCGCATCTACGACGTCGACGGAAACAGCTATATCGACTGCACCTCCCAGAGCTGGGCGCTGTATCTCGGGTTCGCAAATCCCGAGCTCAACGATTTCATCAGCGAACACCTGCAGAACATGTCGCACGTTCATCAGGGGTTCGATACGCCCATGAGGTTCTACCTGGCCAAGCTGCTGACAGACCTCGCGCCCGGCGATCTCAACAGGGTATCCTTCACTGTGGGAGGCGGGCCCGCGATCGAGGCCGCTATGAAAATCTGCATCAAGAACACGCAGCCCTCGCGCGACTTCATCTGCCTGTGGGACTCCTATCACGGCACGACGCTCGGCAGCATGGGCGGCTCTTGGGTATCAACCAGGTCCTCCGGGAAGCTGGTTGGAGGAAGCAGGTTTCTGCCGCTCACGCGGCCGTTTATCCGCGTTCCAAACCCGTACTGCTACCGATGCTATTTCGGACTCGAACGAGGCAAGTGCGACCTGATGTGCGCCAGATTCCTGGAAACGACCATCCAGAAGGGCGTCGCGGGGAACGCAGCCGGATTCATCATGGAACCTATTCAGGCCAGCGCCGGACAGATCATAGCGCCGCAGGAATACGTGCAAGAGGTCCGCAGGATATGCACTAGGTACGGCGTGCCGCTTGTCTTCGACGAAATACAGACATACTGCCGGATCGGCGAGTTCTTCGCGAGCGACTACTTCAAGGTGACGCCGGATATCATCGTGCTCGGCAAAGGACTCGGAGCCGGCTTCCCGATAGCGGCCATTATTATCTCGGACAAGCTCGAAGGCTTCACGTGCGACGGCGAGGAGCTGCACACGTTTGCCAACAGTTCCATCGGCCAGGTGGCCGCGATCAAACAGATAAAGATGATGCAGGATTGGGTGCTCGACAACTGCCGAAAGCAGGGGGCTTACCTCAAGAACGGCTTCGAGCAGTTGCAGCAGCAGTATCCCGAAATCGGCGATATACGACAGGCGGGCCTGCACATCGGCATCGAGCTGGTGAAAGACCCGGTGACGAAGGAGCCTCTGGGGGAAGAGGAAAGCAACCGCATCAGGAAGCTGATGATGGAAAGGGGAGTCATCCTGGGGGTTGCCGGACCCGTGAAGCATGTGCTGAAGGTCAAGCCGCCGCTCATTGTGAAGCGCGAGGAATGTGACCTGATCCTCGAGGCATTCGCCGACACGCTCAAAGCAGTCTTCGGGCCCCGTGTTTCCAGCACCGCGGCTCGAGGCTAATTGGGCAGACGGGTGAGATAGAGGCTTCTTGCGATAGGACACAAACGCGGCGTTCTCGGCGATTCGACGCTCCTCAACGAAGCCGGAGAATCACCGAACACGGACCTATCGCAACAGCCTGATGATAAGCTGCGGGAACAGGCCCGGTCGTTGATGGGGTGGAGCCCGCCTCCGGGCACCCGTTCCCGCAGTGTCTGGTCGTCGTGTTCAGGCGCAATAGCTTCGGCCGCCATCCACCAGAATCGACTGCGCGGCTACATAGCTCGCAAGATCCGAGAGCAGAAACACGACCATATTCGCTACGTCCTCCGGTCGACCCAGCCTCCGCAGCGGCACGCCCTCAGCAACTTTCTGCCGCTGCGCCTCGTCCGGATACCTCTGGACAAGCAAATCGGTCGCGATCAGCGCAGGGTGAACCACGTTGCAGCGGATCCCCTGCGGGGCAAACTCACGGGTGATGGCTTTGTTCAATGCGTCCAAGCCGGCCTTGGCCGACACGTAGTCCGCCCTTCCGCCGCCCCCACTGGTTACGGCCGCGGAACCTATGAAAACTATCGAACCCCCGCCCGCCTGCAGCATGTGGGGTATAGCCGCGTGGACGGCAATAAAGGCCCCGGTGAGATTGATATCGACCACCTTTCTCCACTCGTCTGCAGTAATGTCCAGCAGACCCGTCGGGTTCGTGAACCCCGGGCAATAAACCAGACCGTGAATGCCTCCCCATTCTGAGGCGACCTTGCTGACAAAATCGTGGGTGGCGGCTTCGTCTGTGGCGTCTACAACCGCGTTCATGACCGTGCGGCCGGCGGCGTGCATCTCACCCATAAGCTCCGAGGACGCCGCTATGTCTTTTTCGAGGGGAGGGCCAGTCCACGCTACCCTGCTTTGCGCCTCCGATGCCAGGCGCACAACCGATGCGCCGATGCCGCGCGTCCCTCCGATAACTATGGTTACGCGATCCCTAAGGTTGATCTCAATCACTTTCGGTCCTCCAGATGCAGGCTGTCGCGACGGGCGCGTTCTTGCGTGCTATCGCACCAGCCTTAGATGAAAAATCCGCACGGCGTTCTCGCCGAGTATTGCCGCCCTGTCCGAGTCTGATATGTCGGCGGCAAGCAGTTCGCCGAGCGGGAAACGTGGGTCTATCCAGGGCATATCCGTCCCGAAGAGCACTCGAGAGCTCGAGATCTGGTGAACAAAGTATTCGATTCGACCCCGGGTGAAATCATCGCCTGTGAGATCCAGGTAGACATTGGCGTATGCGGCGGCCAGTTCCGACGCGGCAAGAAAACCGTCGTAGCGCCCACCCGCATGACCGAGTATGACGGTTGCATCGGGCGAATCGTCGATGTAGCGCTCAAGCAGCCCCGGAAACGAGTAATTCTGAACAGGGTTTTCAATTGATCTGTCCCACGTGTGGACCAGGACGACGAGTTTGCGCTCATTTGCCAGCTCCCACACCGGTGCGTATCGCGGATCATCCGCAGGAGTGCAATGAAAAGCCGGATGAATCTTGACTCCTGCGAAAAACGGCTCGTTGCAGCACCGTCTGATTATCTCCAGGCTCTCCACCCGCCGGTTGGGATCGAACACCAGGTAGCTCCGAATCCGCCCTTCGGAGAGTCTGAAGGCCTCCCTGGACAGCCGCTCAGCCTCGGCCAGCATGCCGACAAGACCCGCGTGGTGAGTTACAAATGCGTGGCTTATTCCCAGGTGGTCCATCAGTTGCAGCGCGGCGGTTAGGTTGTCGTCGACGACCCGGAACCTGGGCCACGGTCCCAGGTGCGCGTGTGAATCTATGATCAATTGCCTCACGTGCACACCACCTCCGAGATCAACCGGCGAAAATTGTCCCCCGCGATCCGATGTCCTGCTTCCTCGGATATACGGGCGTGAGTCACTATCATCTGTGCGGCACCGGGCTGCCGCACCGGCACATAGCTGCCGTAGATCAGTCTTTCGGGGCCGAACCGAGCGACGAGGTCCTCCAGACCCAAGTAGTTGACGAGGTTGTGCAGTTCAAGGTGAAGGTTCGGGCAGTCCGCGAGCGCTTGGTAGAAAACCCGGTTGTCATACAGAATCTTCTTGCCGGTTCCTTCCACTACGACGGGCAAGCCGGGGTGTGCCAGACAAACGGACCTTATCTCGGACCAGCTCAGCTCCGCGTGATGCAGGATCAGCGGAAGCTTGCACTGCTCGAGAATGTGCAGAAGCGGGCCGGACTGCCACTGCTGAATGCTGAAACTGTGCGACCGAGGAAACATCCGCGCCGCTCTTGCTTTGCCGGCCACCGCGCTCCGAATGCAGTCCTCGACGCTGCAGCCGCGCGGGCCGTCCGGCGTCAGCACTATCGCCCCCCATAGCCCATCTCGGTCCTCCAGAGCGTCCAGTAGCATCCTGTTTCCCTCCCATGGGTCATAATGCACGGAGGCGAAATGTGAAACCAGCGCCTCTTCGACATAAGCAGCCTTCAGCACGGAAAGCAGTTCATCGATTGTCTCGGCTCGCGAGAAGGCTGGCCCCTGCCAGGGGCCTATCCAGACATTCGAGTCGAAGAAGCGGAAGGCTGCCCTGGCCTCATCGAAACGTTGCTTGACATCAACTGCCGATGGTTGCATAGTCTGTGTTATCCTGTTGTAAGGTTGTTGCGACAAGACCCGCCCACCGCAACAGATGGCGTTCCACAGAAATAGTATCATGGCGGTATTTGACAGATCAATATGTCTAATGCTATACTGAGGTTATTGCGGTAGAACGCAAACCCGGCGTTTTTGGCGATTCGACGCTCCTAGACAGAGCGGGAGAATCGCGGAAAGCGCTCCTATCGCAAAAGCCGGATGCCATACTGTTCAGTACGTGAGGACACGAGATTCATTGCGCGGCGTTTCTACCAGGGCTGTTCTTCTTGGTCTGCTTATCATCCCGCTCAACAACTACTGGGTCTTCTACAGCGAGATAGTCCTCCTTTCCGGTCATCCCAGCACAACATCACTGTTTTTCAATTCGGTTTTCGTTCTGCTCTTGCTTTCGGCGGCGAACGCGCTCCTAAAAAAGTGGGTTCCGGGCAGGGCCTTCTCCCAGGGCGAGCTGCTGACGGTGTACGTGATGGTCAACATAGCCACGGCACTTGGCAGCCACGACATGATCCAGGTGCTTGTGCCGGAGATGGCCTACCCGAACTTCTATGCGACCCCTGAAAACCAGTGGGCCAGGCTGTTTCTGGGATATCTGCCGTCGTGGCTTACCGTCAGCGACCCAACGGCGCTCAACGGGTTCTTCAAGGGTAACAGCTCGTTATACGAACCGGCGGTGATACGCGCCTGGCTTGTACCGGTACTTATGTGGTCCGGTTTCATCGTGACGCTGCTCTTCGTGATGCTGTGCCTTTCCACAATTCTGCGCAAGCAGTGGATGGAGCACGAGAAGCTCTCCTATCCGCTGGTGCAACTGCCGCTTGAGGTGTCCGGCGAGAGGGTGCCGTTGTTCCGAAGTCGGCTGTTCTACCTGGGGGTCGGGATCGCGGTAGCAATAGACCTAGTGCAGGGATTGCACACATTCATACCCTCGATTCCGCTGCTTCCGCTGAAGACGATTGATCTAGCGACGTCCATGACCACACGTCCCTGGTCGGCGGTGCTATGGATGCCTGCGCGATTGTATCCGTTCGGCGTCGGGCTGGCGTTTCTCTTGCCTCTGGATTTGTCGTTCTCGGCCTGGTTTTTCTTTTTGTT
>JBMFPI010000049.1:3897-14017 GCA_049969195.1 Armatimonadota bacterium | reverse complement strand
ACCGCGCAAGATCGCCCATCGCCCGGGCGACGTCAGGAAACGCAAATGAGCCCGAGTTGTGGTAAGCGACTACGGCAGCGACCAGGATGCAAGCCGCCGCAACGTGGGTCACGAAGAAGTACTGCCAAGCCGCCTGTACCTTGACAGGATCCTCCCTGTCGAACCAGACCAGTGCCCACGAGACCAGCGTCATCAGCTCCCAGAAAATGAAAAAGAAGAACAGGTCGCTCGCCGTAACGACGCCGATGATAGCTGCCGTCATAAGCAGCGCGAACGGATAGTACACCCGCGGCGACTGTCCCGTTTGTGTCTTCCTCATAAACTCGACCGCGTAGAGCATCGTTAGGAGCCCAATGAACGGCACAACCATCAGGAAGATGGCACTGAGCCTGTCGATCCGAAACGTTAGCGAGGCTCCAAGCGGGGAGAACGAGAGGACGGGTCCTATCGTCTGCGCGCCCGACGCGAACGCTCTTGCGGCGAGAACCCACAGCAGCACACTCGCGATAGCTGTGAACACGACCGCGATCCAGCCGGTCCGCCGCCAGTTCCTTGCACACAGCGCGGTCACAACTGCTGCGATCAGCAAACTTCCAAACGCCCCGAGCAGCAACTGTTCAGAAGATATGTTGGACATAGTCTCGCATCTCCAGTGCCTTGAAGTTGAGCCGGGAGTTCATGTTCCCACCCAACAATCTTAATTCATTTGTGCTAAGGCATTATGTGACGCACTATAGGAATACCGGCAATCGGCGCTGCCAGTGTCAGCAAGATCACCGCGACGAGCATCCACTGCATACTCGCCGGCGGTCCTGATACCACCCCTTGTGCTGAAGAGTCCTGTTCCGTTGAGGCGTTCTCATCCCTCGAACGCGAACCGGGCTCCCGTTTCGGCTTGCCGAAGAAGACTTGCTGGCCTACCCACAGGAACCATCCGAACGAGATCAGACTCTCGACCAGCACAAGAACCAGTGCTATCGGTCCCAAAACGCTCCTGACCTGTAGCGCACCGACGAGTATGTACATCTTGCTCCAGAAGCACGCGATCGGCGGTATTCCCGTAAGCGCGAATGCTCCGAAGAAGAAACTGAACGCAGCAAGCGGCATCGACCTGACCAGCCCGGAGAGCTTGGCCATGCTCCGGGTGCCGTAGGTGTAGGATATCGCCCCTACAGTCAGAAACAACAGCGTCTTCGCGCACGAGTGCATCAGTATGTGAAGCACCGCCCCGCGCGCAGCCATCACCGCTCCGAAAGACCCGAGCCCGATTCCCAGCAGAATCAGCCCGAGCTGAGCAATGGTCGAGTACGCCAGTAGCTTCTTGAGGTCGTCCTGGAAGAAAAACAGATACAGAGCGCCGAACATTGTGACCAGCGCCGCTATCGAAAGAACAAGGCCCGTTGCAAAAGGCAGATGCCAACCCGCTAGCAGCAGTCGAGCAACCAGGAAAACTCCTGCCTTGACCATTGAGGCGGCATGCAGATACGCGCTGATCGGGGTAGGGGCCGCCATCGCATCCGGCAGCCACGTGTGAAAAGGCACCTGTGCGCTCTTTGCCCAGGCTGCTATCATAAACAGCGCAAACGCCCAAGCCCTCGCCTGCGGAGACATCAGCCCAAGTGCGTCGAACTTCATCGACCCGGTCGCGCTGAATACCCAGACCAAACCCCCCAGGAAAAACAGCCCGCCGAAGGATGTCATCACGAGCGCCTTCATGCCCGCCTTCAGGCTCTCTTCGTTGTCATAGAACGAGATCAGCGCCCACGAGCACAGCGTCGTCATCTCCCAGAAGATGAGTAGCTGCAGCAGGGTGGGTGAAACCGCGATGCCGGCCATAGACCCGACAAACACCATCAGCCAGAAACAATACCGTGCCTGACCGGACCTGACGCGATGCTCTCTGTTACCCTCAGACAGATACCCGATGGAGTAAACAGCTATGACCACTCCAATCACCGTGGCGGCAAGCAGCATGACTATGGCAAGCGGATCAATCTCGTAACCGAAAATGCCGCGGGCTGCTTGCTTACCCAGCCAGGGCATTCCGCCGAACAGCCGCACAGTCTTCTCGGCGCCCGTACCGGCCGCCGCCAGTGCACACGCACACGCTGCGGCGATAACGGCCGCCAGGACCGCCACATATCGCGACGCTCTGTCCCGAACGGCCAGGCAGACAGCTCCGCCCAGAATCGGGACTCCAACAACTGCAGCTACCATCGCGTCCATATTGCGCGATCTCCTCCCTCACAACACACGTGCTTCCGTGTGGGAAGCAGCCCCGAAACACGGGTCCTCGCGTGCTCAGCGCGTAACGGCCGGGACTCCTTCCCACCTGGCCAGATACGCGTCAAGATCGAACCCGGCCGGCAGATGCTGCTCGTGCTGAGCCTGCACCTTCTTGGGCACAAGGCCCAGCGCAAGCGCCGCCCCGTAGACAATCGCCTCCGGCCGAGGCGGGCAGCCGGGAATGTACACGTTCACCGGCACGACTTTGTCGGCACCGCCGAGAACGTTATAAGTATCGAACCAGATGTTCCCGCCCACCGCGCACGAACCGACCGCGATAACTACTTTGGGATCAGGCGTAGCTTCATAAAGCCTTCTCAGCGCCGGGGCTACTTGCCGGGACACCGAACCCGATATCACCAGCGCATCCGCGTGCCTGGGGCTTCCGACCAGTTTCATCCCGAAGCGTTCGACGTCGTAGTAGGGCGTCAGCACGTCGATTACCTCGATGTCGCAGCCGTTGCACGCGCCACAGTTCGTGTGGAAGAGCCACAAGGACTTGCCGAACATTTTCTTGCACAGGTCGGACAGCATCGCTAACGCTCCTCCTTCGCTTCTCTTACCAGCGGCCCGCGCGGCATGAACTCGATGGGCGGTTTGGTTGGGAAGATGCCGTGCTTGTTCGCCTCGCCGGGTCCGCGTCCGCGCCAGCGTTTACTTTCGAACCTGTCGATGGCGTTGTCGTATTCGAAGCACCTGCCGCAGCGCTGGCAGCTCGACATCCATATGGTCATCTCGGAGCGCAGGTCGCCTTTGTCGGGCGTCGCAGTTTCGAACTCCTCGGTCGGCCAGATCGCGTTCTCCGGGCAAACTTCATAGCACCGCGCGCACTGAATGCATCTATCCAGGTAGAAAGTGATCTTTGCGACCTCGCCTATATCCTCGATCACGATGCACCTGGGCGGGCACACGTTCGCACAACCGCCGCACGCGATACACTTCCGCGCATCGAACTCGATCTTGCCCCGGAACTTCGGCGGCACGGGCGCGGGCTCGAACGGATACTTCAGCGTCACCCGTCCCGCACCGAGGCAGATAATGGCTTCTTTCAGCTTCGACTTGAACATAGACTCACCTGGTTGGTCGAAAGTCAAACAACCGCGCCTGACCACGTCCGGCACCGGCGTACGGGCCAGTCGCGCGTCCTACGCCGTCAATTGCTGCCCGGTGCCTTTGCGCCGTGACCGATCAAGCCCAAACCCCGACACCGAGCTGACAGCACAATCAGTTCGTCACCATCTGAGGCTGTGTTACTGGTGTTCGAGTCCGCTTCGGCACGCCTGACTTTGTGCTGTTGGGCTCAGATTCCGGTCTTCTCCCTCGACATCTGGATCAATTGTTCTTTGGTGTAAACCTGAATCCGGTTCGTCCTGACATCAAGCGTCTCAACGCGTTCCGTGCACGAGAAACACGGGTCATAGCTGCCGATGCAGATCGGAACATCGGCTAGGTTCTCTCCCTCGATCATGCAACCCACCGCCTGCAGATTCGGGTAGGTAGGAGCTCTGACGCGCCAACGATACGGCCGATTGTCGCCGCCGGTCAGCACGTAGTGATGAGCCTCACCGCGCGCGGCTTCGACTGAGCACAACCCGATCTTGCCGGCCGGGACCGGCTCGTCGATATCGGCCATAATGGGGCCGGGGGGCATGTCGTCGAGCGCCTTGCGCACCAGCCTGATCGCCTCGAATACCTCGAAGAGCCTCACCAGGGTTCTCGCCCAGCAGTCGCACCCATCCTGGACCTGCTTCTGCACCCCAAGCTCTGCGTAGGCGGCATAGGGATGGTCCACACGGCTGTCGATCGCCACGTTTGAGCCGCGTGCAGTCGGGCCGACCGTCCCCAGCGCGCGGGCATTCTCCTCGGTTAGGATGCCCACCCCCTTGAGCCTGGCCATCAGGGTCGTGTCGATGGCCACTGCGTCCACGACAGCTTTGAACTCCTGCTCCACTTTGTCGAGCACGCGTCTGATATCGTCCGCGGCTTCCGGCGTAATGTCGAACCTCACTCCGCCGATCAGGTTCGATGAGTAGTGTTTCCGGTTGCCAGTCACGCGTTCCATCAGCCACATCACCGGCTCGCGAATCCGCCAGAGCTGCATAAGTACCGTATCGAACGCGATAATGTGGCCGGCCAGCCCGACCCACAGCAGGTGGCTGTGAATTCGCTCCAGCTCGAGGAGGATCGACCGGATGTATTTTGCACGCATGGGCGTCTCGATCCCAACCGCCGATTCCACCGCCTCGACATAGGCGCAGGAATGCACCTGTCCGCAAATGCCGCATATTTGTTGCGCGACGAACGAGATCTGGTTGTAATTGAGCTCGCTGTCGCCGAGCTTTTCGACCGCTCTATGGTTGTAGAACCCACGGTAATCCGAGCCCACCACCTTCTCGCCATCCACGAATAGCCGGAAATAGGCCGGCTCTTCGAGGGTGGGGTAGAACGGGCCCATGGGCACGACCGTCGTTCCTTCTGGAGCCGGCATTCTCGGAGGCTGGTTCTCAGGCTCGTGAGGGAACTGTTCGTTATACTGGAACTCCCTGCGCAGTGGATGAACGCCCTGCGGGAAATCGTCGGGCAGAATCAGCCGGCGCGGGTCCGGGTGCCCTTCGGGGACGATTCCCATCAGGTCGAATGCTTCCCGCTCGGCCCAGTTCGCCGCTGGGACTTCGGGTGTTACCGACCCGACTCTCATATCATCCGGTGGGACATCCGAATGCAGTACAAGGAACTTCTTGTCCTCGTCGAACGCCAGCACATACGAGATGCCGTAATTGCCCGACTTCTCACGCTGATCGGTCGCTACAGTGATTACAAACCGCGCGCCGAGCTGCTTTACCGCGTATTTCACCACCACCGGCAGCTCCTCGCGCGGCAGTTTGGCGACAAACTGTCCCGGCACGTGTTCCTGGAAGTCCTCCAGGATTTCCGGGAAATGCTCCCAAAGATTCGTTAGAAAACCCTGCTGTTCAGGCATAATCCACGTCTCCTGCGGAAACCAAACTCTCTCACGGCTAGCCAGTTTCGCCGACGATGCCTTCTCGTCCCTCGGTCCTTCAGCGTGTTGCAACAGGCGCGTTTCCGGCGATTCTCAGTGCTTAGTTGGGGAGCGTCCAATCGCCTGAATGCCGGCTTTGTGTCTATTGCAACGACACCATTCTTGTGCTTCCCGACTGTCTGATTCTTGCTATCATGGCGGCGAGATGCTGCACCGACTGCCTAACTTCCGGGCACATTGCCGCCCCCTGTCTTACGTCTCGAGGTTGCACTGCCAACAGCCGACACCGGGCACCCAGCTCAGCTTCCAAGTATTCCATTGTCAAACGCAACGGGGCCCTGTGCGTATCGAACCCCTCCGCTCGCAGGTCACCCGGCTCCAGAATCGCCACGTCACCGGGCGATCCGCCGAAGTCTACTGCGTCAACGAAGAGCACCGCATCCGGTGCTGCCTCGCGAATCCGCCAGGTCTCCAACTCCGGCGACACACCCGCATCGATCAGATTCTCCATACCGGATTCCGCAAGGAGCCTGACCGTCAGCGGCCCGACTCCGTCGTCTCCCCGGCAGGCGTCGCCGATCCCGACCACCACAACCTTCCCGCTCAGAATCGAGCGAAGCGATACCATCAGTTCGTCGGCCGCGCACATTCTTGCGAGCTTCGGCACCACATCTGCGCCTACGCCATCGTCTCGGGCAGCGACTGGAGCTCCTGGTAGGTGAACACCGGGCCTTCCGTGCACAGGTAGACGTGGTTCACGCAACAGTGACCGCACTTGCCGACGCCGCACTTCATATATCGCTCGATGCTCGTGACCACGCGGTCTTCTGAGAAGCCCATTTTGATCAGGGCCATCGTCGCGAACTTGATCATAATCGGTGGGCCGCACGTGAACGCCACGGCATTCTTCGCGTCCAGTTTGACTTGGTCGAGAAGCGTTGTCACGACCCCGACGTTGCCCTTCCACGACTCGTCGCCGACATCTACCGTCAGAAGCACGTGAAAGTCGTCCCGTTTCTCCCACTCCGGCAGGTCGTACTTGTAGTCAAGGTCGGCGGGTGTCCTGGCACCATAAAGAAGCCAGAACTCCCCGTAGTCTTTTCGGTTGGCCAGGATATACAGAATGGCCGGGCGCAGGGGCGCCAGGCCGCAGCCGCCGCTCACGATGAGGATATCTTTGCCCTTCACGGCCTCCAGGGGCCAGCAGTTGCCGTGGGGACCTCTGATACCGACCTTGTCCCCTTCCTTGAGCTCGTGCATCATACCCGTCACTTTGCCGCGGTTCACCACGGTCAGCTCAAAGAACGATTTTTCCAACGGGCTTGATGCGAACCCGATCGGGGCTTCGCCCGCCCCGAAAACAGTCACCTCGACGAACTGCCCCGGCTCCCAGCTGAACTCGGCAGCTTGCTTCGGGTCCTCAAGTCGCAGGCGGAACGTTTTTGTGTCGGGCGTCTCGTCTATGATCTTTTCTATGACGGCTATCATAGGGACGTAGATGTTCTCGGTCGGCTTATCGGTTACGCCCCACATCTTTCGCGGTTTTGCTGCTGTCAGGGTCATTGTCTCTACCTTGCCTGATATCACAGATTCGACGGCCTGAAATCCGGCTTTGACGTCTTCGCGATGGACGCCGTCCACGCCGATTTCGGGGCCTGAATCAAACGCGCGTATCGTCTACAACGCGTTTGACAGTGCTCTGTCGAAATACTTTGTCCTATTATGTCGACCGTGTCGGCTGCACGCCGCCCCGACGCCGCTATCGATCGGCACACGCCTTGCACACTGAGCTTGTTTGGATAGAATGCAACCCCCACGTTTTCGGCAATTCGTCGCTCATCAACCGAGCGGCAGAATCCCCGCAAACGCGCCTATCGCAACAACCTGACACTATGCTTTCTGGGCGGGTGCAAGATACTCGTGCATCGCCCGCCTGATTCGCTTCACCACGCTGGGAAGATCCAGCTTCGTAAGACAGGCGCTCACGCATCTACCGCACCCCACGCAGCCATGAGTCCCGTCTCGTGTGATGTACTGGTAACTGGCTTTATGGTAGAATCTGCGCTTGACCCGGCTGCCGAAAGTCGGTCTGGGATTGTGACCGCTAGCCTCACGCGTGAACCCGGCATACTGGCAGGAATCCCACGACCTGCACCGCGTGAAGCAGCCGTCGCCTTCCGGTCTGTCTTCAACTGTATAGCAAGTGCACACCGGGCACAAATTGGTGCACGCGGCGCAGCGGAAGCAGGTTGAGCCCAATTCTTCCCAGACCTGATCGGGCACTTCGTCGCTAGTTATGTAGGTGATCGCTTTCGCTATGAACGAAGTGGTCTGGAAAAGCGAATCCGCCTGAAGCTCGATCTGCTTACGCTCGGCAATATCCTCCGGGCGCGCGGGCTCCAGCATATACGCGCCTTCTGCTGAAGCGTTCAAACCCTTCTCCGACCCGATCTCATATAAGAACCGGTCCCCCAGGTCTGTAAGCTGGACGTCGAACCCGGAGTCCAGATACGGCCCGGCGTCGCAGCAAATGCAGAAGCACTCCTTCCTGGGAGGCTTGTTGCACACAAGGCTGAAGAGCACCGTGTTGCGCGACCGAGCCGCGTACAGCGGGTCCTCGATCGGGGCGCCGAAGAACTTCTCCTGGAACCGCACCGCGCTTACGTCGCACGACCGAATCCCTACTATGGCCTGTTTGGGAGCTTCGGAGAGACTTTCTATTCGCACCCCGTCGCCGACCCGGTAGCTAAACATATCCTCGTAGTGCGGGAACAGGAATCGCTTGCCCGGCGGATAGACGTCGTGGCCATAATCCCAGGCAATCTCCTTGGGCGAGTCCACAACGTCAAATATCACGTCTCCTCCAAACCGCTTCTTTGGCGCCACGATGCGCATCTCGTTCGCGAGACTCGCGAAGAACATCGGGACGCTCGTCTTCTTCAGCACGAACTTATCGCCGACTTTCATTTGACAGCCTCGACTCTGACCGGTATCCCTTTGTAGATCGGCACTCGCGACACCGGGTCGCACTCGTAAGAGGTCAGCATATTGGCGGAGTCCCCGGCGAAGAAGTGCGGCACGTGAACGCAGCTCTCTGGCACGGCATCGCTCAGCGCCACCTGTCTGGTCAGGCTCCCGAACTCCGAGGATACCCTGACCGTGCCACCGGGTCTCAACTTGAGCCTTTCCGCGTCAGACTCGTTGAGCTCGACTACGCTTTCCGGGTACTCGCGCGCCAGCACAGGGCTGCGCGCCGCCATGGTTCCTGTCTGAGTGTGGAAATTGATTCTGGATGCGACCAGCCACATGGGAAACTCGGCATTCTCACGGGCCGGGGCAGCACTGATTACGGAGAGCCGCGGTTTGGTTCCGTTCGCTGGCCAGGGCACGCCCCAGTCTTCGTCCAGCGCCTCGTAGGAAACCCCCGCATACTGCGGCACGTTCGATGCTATCTCCGCCATCACCGCGCGGGGTTCGTTCGACAGCCCCCCTGAGGCGCCGGACGTTCCACCCAATGCGGACGCCAGCCCGCTAATAATCTCCAAATCGGACTTGGATTCGCCTATGGGGTCGCACATCTTCCTGACGCGCTGCACGCGCCTCTCGATGTTGGTGAATGTGCCGTCTTTCTCCAAGAATGAACAGGCAGGAAACACCACGTCGGCAAGCCTGGCAGTCTCGTTCAGGTACAGGTCGCTCACTGCGAGGAACTCGACCCTCTCAAGGGCGGCCACGGTAGCCTCGGTGTTCGGAGCGGACAGTGCTACATTCTCCCCGAACACAAGCAATGCTTTCACCTTGCCCTGGACCATCTCGACCGCGTCTAGCCCCGGCTCGGAATCAATCTCGCATCCCCACAGTGATGCCCATCGTGCGCGCTGGTCGTTGTCTGATACAGGCGCGTATCCGGGCAAATAATTCGGCGCGAGCCCCATATCGGAAGCCCCCTGGGCATTGTTCTGTCCTCGCAGCGGCATCACCGATCCGCCAAGGAGCATTGCCGCGTCTGCAAGCGCCTTCACTATCTCGGTAGACCGCGCCTGCTGCAGCACTCCGAGGCCGAACATCACGACCACGGGACGGTTTTGGGCCAAGGTCAGCGCCGCCTCGACGACCGCGTTCGGCTCGACGCCCGACATCTTGGGCAGCAGATCCAGCACTACGTCGTCAAGTGAAGCGCGCAGCTCCTCGAAACCAGGCAGCTCGGGCGCGTTCTCTACGTAGAGCTTGCGGTCGAAAATAACCTTGAGAAGCGCTCGGATCCAGGCCAGATCGGTGCCCGGCCGCGGCTGCAGGAACATAGCGGCCTGAGGAGCCAGCCTGGATTTCCTTGGATCCGCGGCAACAACTTTGCAGCCGTTCTCCACGGCGTCCTGAATCCGCGAGCCGATATGGGCAAGCTGTTCCATTACGTTCGTCCCGACGATCAGCATCGAACCCGCCTGAGCCAGCGAGCCGATGTCGATCTGGGCTGCGGGCAGGCCTGTTGTCTCGAGCAGCGCCGGCACCAGCGACGCATCGTAGAACCTGCACGCACCGTCGATGTTAGGTGTCCCCAGCACTGCTCGCGCGAACTTCACCAGCGAGTAACACTCCTCGTTGGTGGTCTTGGCCGATCCAATGATTCCGATGGCCCGCGGCCCGGACTCGGACGAAATTCTCTTGAGAGCTTCGGCCGTTGTGGCGAAGGCTTCCTCCCAGGAAACCGGTTCGAGGGTACCACTTTTCCGAACGAGGGGAGTTCGGAGCCTGTCGGCGCGGATAAGTGAAGGGGTCGCGTTCCAGCCCTTGATGCAGAGTCTTCCGGTGCTGACCGGGTGTGCGGTGCTGGGG
>JBMFPI010000049.1:0-3887 GCA_049969195.1 Armatimonadota bacterium | reverse complement strand
TAAGCTCGACGTAAAGCGCACACCCACAACTGCAAAAGCCACATGTGGTTGGTTGGTCGATCATGCCCCACCCCAAAAAGCGAACTGTGCTGTTACGCACGCGCGCCCGCGCCATGAAGTGGCTTTGAGGCAACACAGGCAGATCGGCAGCTCATGCTAGTCGAGCCTGGGCGGATAAAGAGCACGAGTGCCACCTCATGGCATTCGAGCGGAGATGTATGACCACGCCGCTGTCATACACCGGCGCTATCCTACCACCCAAAAAACTTCCGTGTCAATAAGTGTCTGTGATTTTTTTCACCCTTAATTTTTGCGGCGCACTCAGCACGAGGTTTTCCGATAGCGCGCTTATCACAACAACTGGGCCACAAGAGCCTGTTGACAATGCACCGGGATGAGGCTAAACTCAATTGGGACGGCATAATGGATTGGGGGAGACTGTCGAGTAAGCTGCTGGGATGGGCGGCCGGCACAGTCGCCGTCGCCGGCCTAGCCCTTGTGCACGCCGCGCCGGCAGGGTCTCAGACATCCGACCGACCCACTCTCGCACCACTCAACCCCGCGTTCGAGCGCTACCTGCGCGAGCTTGCGCCTGACGGCTTCCGGGCGCAGTCGGAGCCCGCCCCTGCGTCCGGTCTGATTCCTCCCCCGCTCGATCTTTCACATAACCGCGGCAAGCGCATATCGATGCAAACCTGGACTTCCGGCAGCTTGCCCGCGTTCTACGACCTGCGCGCCCAGGTCCCGGCCAGACTCAGTCCGGTCAAAAGCCAGGGAGCCTGCGGAAGCTGTTGGGCGTTCGCAAGTTACGGTTCCCTCGAATCCTGCCTCCTGCCGGAACAGCCTTTTGACTTTTCGGAAAATCACCTCAAGAACACTCACGGATTTGACTTGACGTGCTGTGAGGGTGGCAACCACTGGATTTCAGCGGCTTATCTCGCCAGATGGTCCGGGCCGGCATTGGAGTCGGATGATCCTTACAACCCGTCGAGCTGCGTGTCTCCGACCGACGTGCCGGTACGAAAACACGTTCAGCGCGTCGACTTTATTCCCGACCGCGCCGGTCCTCTCGATAACGATAATATCAAACAGGCCGTGATGGATTACGGGGCCGTTTACACCACTTACTACCACAGCAGCAGCTACTATAATGCCGGGACGTATTCGTACTACTATAACGGAAGCCAGCCCGGCAATCACGCGGTTTGCGTGGTCGGCTGGGACGACAATTACGATAAGAGCAAGTTCCTTAACACGCCGCCCGGCAACGGGGCGTTCATCGTGCGAAACAGTTGGGGATCGGGCTGGGGCCAGGGCGGTTACTTTTATGTGTCCTACTACGACACCTTGTTCGGCCTCGAGAACGCCGTCTTCCATAACGCCGAACCGACCAATAACTATAACCAGATCTACCAGTACGATCCATACGGCTGGGTTGGCAGCGTCGGTTATGGCACGAACACTGCCTGGTTTGCAAACGTTTTCTCGGCTGCATCGGAGACCCAGATCGAGGCCACCGCGTTCTACGTTGCTTCCCCTCAGTCGGCATACGAACTGCGCGTATACGTGGATCCCGACCTGGGCCCCATTCACAGCGGCGGGCCGGCAGCCGTCGCGATGGGCACGATTGCCAACGCGGGCTACCAGACAGTGACCCTCGGCTCGCCGGTATTCGTCGAATCGGGCCAGAGGTTCTCGGTCGTCGTGAAGCTGACGACGCCGGGCTATACCTACCCGATACCCATCGAGCAGCGCCTTTCCGGCTATTCCAGTGCCGCGATGGCCCACCCGGGCGAGAGCTATATCAGCGCGAACGGGTCGGCCTGGACCGACCTGACCGACATCTATGCCGACTCGAACGTTTGCCTGAAGGCCTTTGCAACCTGTACGGGTGGGATAGGGGTTGAGCCCGTCTCCGAGCTCGCCTCGGCCGGGCCTTCAGGCGGCCCGTTCGACCCCGTCAGCCGGGCCTATACGATAACGAATTACGGTGCCGAGCCGGTCGAATGGACAGCCGCCGCAGATCAGCCCTGGATAAATCTCTCGTCAACCGGCGGCACGCTTGCCGGCGGCGCAACGGCGCAGGTGGTAGTTACGATAAACTCGCAGGCTGCGTCTCTGCAGCCGGGTTTCTACATCGGCACGGTCACGTTTACCAATACCACCGATCACCGCGGCGACACTGTGCGCCGGGTCACACTTACGGTGTTCGGTTCCTATGAGATCAAACCTGCCTCGTTCCGCTGGATCGACCCGTCCTCGCACACGCGGCTTTACCTGTCGGACGACGGCGTGTCGAACGCTCAGCCGATCCCGTTCGCGTTCAGCCTGTACGACAAGCCCTACACGGAGCTCTACGTCGGCGCCAACGGCTTGCTTGGTTTCGTCAGTCTCAACCTCAATTCATACTCGAACACCAGCCTGCCGACTACGAACGCGCCGAACGCGGCCTTATACGTCTACTGGGACGATCTGGACCCCGGGGCGGCGGGCAGTGTGTTCATCGGCACCGAAGGCACTGCTCCCAACAGGAAGGTGGTGGTAAGCTGGGTCGGCGTCCGCCGATACGGCGCTCCCGCTACGCGCTTGACGTTCCAGGCCGTCCTCTGCGAGGGCTCAAACGACATCATCTTTAACTACCTGGACGTGAAACCGGACGATAAGACCTACGGCGCGGGCCGGAGCGCAACTATCGGCATCGAGAACGAAACCGGGACAGCCGCCGCGCTGTACTCCTTCAACGGCAGCACCTTGCTTGCAAACCGCCAGGCGATTCTTTTCACCTCCAGAGGTCCAACACCCGTTGAGGCCAAGCTGCTCCCCGACAACGCTCCGGTCGCTATGCGGCGCGCCATAGTGACCAGGGCGTTTCCCGACTGTTTCTATGTCGAGTCCGAGGACAGGTTCTGCGGGATCCGCGTAGTTCGCCTGGGTCACGGTGTGCAGGCCGGAATGCGTGTTGATGTTTCAGGACTAGTGAAGACCAACTCCGACGGCGAGCGCTTCATAGATGCGTCGTACGTTTCACACAGCGGCTCCGGGAGCGTGGCCCCGGTCGCGATGGGAAGCGCCTGCGTTGGCGGCGGCGAGCTTTCGTATGACCCGCAGACGGGAGCCGGCCAGCAGGGAATGAGAGCCTGGCGCAAGGCCATGGAGCCTGGCGGCGGGTGGCACTGGGAGTCATTCGACCTTCCCGGCCCCAATAACATCGGCTTGCTGGTGGAGACGTGGGGCCGCGTCTCGTGGGTCGGGGACGATGAGTTCTACGTGGACGACGGTCGGGGCTTGAGGGACATAACCGACCACGCCGGCGTTCGCGTCTGGGCTGCGGGACTGGATCCGCCGGAAGTGGGCGCGTTCGTCAAGGTGGTCGGAATCGTATCCTGCTATAAAGTGGACGATTCGATTTGCCGAATGATAAGGCTCGCCGAGCAGTCCGACGTGGTAACTCTGCAGTCTCGCACTATTCGCCAGTTGGGTGCAAGGCACGAATAGTTCGGGAAAGCGCCGCTGCGTTCCCGGAGCCCCTGATCAAGGCTGTCGCAATAGACTCCGAACGCGGCGTTCCTCGCCGACTGGACGCTCCTCACCCAGGTGGGAAAATCGCCGGAGACGCACCTGTCGAACATCCTGTTCTTCCGACGTTCGACTGCGCGGCCGGCGGACCGCTAAGTGCGCCGCAGCATCCCGCCGCAACGAAAGCGCGAACTGACTCCTGCGCGCCGCCTCCTGGGAGCATTGTTGCTCATGGTGACGGCACCTGTGCGGCGGCGATGGCATCTCGAAGACTCAAAGAACCGGAGTATAGTGCCGTCACAACAACGACCGCCTCCACCCCGAACGGCTCAAGCTCCTTGAGAGCGCGGATGTCGTCGAGGCTCCGAACC